>NZ_JBEZEH010000007.1:4572-71297 GCF_040648775.1 Micromonospora sp. NPDC049089 | reverse complement strand
TCTGCACGGACTACGCGCCGATCGACGCCTTGGCGGCGTCGATGGCGTCGGACAACTCCTCGGTGTACGTGAAGCCGTCCTCGACGATGGCCATGTCGACCCCGCACTCGCGCTGCCGCGCTCGCAGCAGCGTCTCCTCCAGCGGGGCCACCGGGAAGGCCAGCGGGTCGAGGTCGGGAGCGGAGTCCAGGTCACGGACCAGGAGCCACTTGCTCTGCTCGTCGTAGACGACCACCCCGGCGGCGATTCCCCTGGTCCATTGATCGAAGAGGGTGGCCAGGCTGGTGGCGGCGCGAACCGAGTCCCAGGCGTCGGGTGAGATCTCGTAGCGCCAGATCTCACCCTCGTGGTCGCCGGCCAGCACGAACGTGTAGAGAACGACATCGAAGAAGAACAATGGCAGTTGGTGCCGCCAGGGAAACGGCGTGCCGATCGACATCCCCAGATACTGGAGCGCGTCACCGTCCTCCGGCCATGGCATCCGCCACCCCACGTCGGGCAGCACCTGCCGGTCGGGCCAGCGCTGCGCGTGCAACCAGGTCAACTGCTCCGCGATGTGATCCACGCCGAAGATCCGCGTGACCTGCGCCGGTGGCTGCCCGGCGGGCGACTCGCCGTAGTCCGGCCAGTCGAGGCCGGCAGCCGTCGCCGCCAGGCGATAGTCGCGTACCGCCGCCCGCAGCACCCGCATGTCATCGAGCACCAGGAAGCTCCTCCGCTGTTAGGGATCACGCGCAGGCTAGCCCGGCAACGGGGGCTTCGGTGCCCGTCAATTCTCTCCTTTCGGGCGCAACGGGATGCATCGATCCCGGTCGCGTTGCCTGTCACGTACGTGAGCGGTTGTACCGCGTGTGACCGTGACCTCTGTGGCCCACGCCCCTTGGCGGATCGCCTGGGCCGAGCGCGAGAACGAGCGCCGGCAGCGCGCGTACCGCGACGCCACCGACGCCTGGCGGCACCGCGGCGACCACCTGGCGCGGCTCCGCATCGAAGCCGCCAGCTTCCTCGGGTGTACGCAGCCCCGCACCGGCCTACCGGTGGAGCTCGACGACGACGAACTCGTCTTCCGCGTCCTCCCCGTCGCCACGCTGGTCGAGGCTGAGGCGCGGCACGTCCCCGGCCTGCCCAGGCCGGGCGGCTCCTGTTCCTTCGCTGAGCCCTCTTCCGAGGACCTGCCGCCGGGCCTACGGATCGTCGACAGCGGCATGGCCGTGGCGACCAGTCGACGCGTCGCCTTCGGCGGACGGGAGCACCGGCGCGAGTGGCGGTACGCCGATTTGATCGGCCCCGCCCACCACCCCGATGTGCCGGTCACCCTGCTGCCCGACCGCTGTCGACTTGACGGGCTGCTGGTCCCGGCCGGTGCCGTGGTGAACTTCCGCTTCTATCTCACCCTCGCGGCTACCGACGATCGCGCTGCCGTCATCGCGCAGATGGACGCGATGCTGGCCGCGCACCGGGCCGCTCCGCCCGCGCCGCCTCTGCTGGTGGACCCCGACGACGCGCCGCTGACGGCGGTACGCCCCGACCGCCGGGCGCTGGGGGCTGCCGCCGTCGCCGCCGTGGTGGTCGTGACGCTCGGGCCGGGCGCCCTGGGGCCCAATGCTCTGGGGCCCGGCGCGTGGGGTCCTCGCGGGCCGGTGCCCTTGGCGGAGATCGTCGCCTTGGACGTGCCGCAGGGTGGGGCGGTTCTTGTTCCGGCCGGTCCGGTGGCACCCAGGTCGCGGGTCGGTTCCGCCGACAGCGCCGTGTGGAACCCGCCGTCCGTCCCGCTTGTCCGGCCGTCCGCCTCGGCAGATGTCTCCACAGTGCCGTCCCCGGTGGTGGCGGTGGCCCTGCCGCCGGCCGCTACGCCGTCCGTCGTGCCGACCCCGTCGGCCACTTCGGTGCCGACGACAGCCCCTACGACAGCCCCGCCCGCTTCGGCTCCTCCTACGCCGCCCGTCGCGTCGGCCTCGCCGGTGCCAACGGCGACCGCAACGCCGACGGCTACACCTACGCCCTCGCCGGATCCGGGATTGCTGGCTATCTGCCTAGACCCTGTTCAGCTGCCGGTGCTGGATCCGCTGCTCTGCCCGTCTCCGGCGCCCTGATCGACGTCTCTGCCTGCCGTTTGCTCAGTTCATGGCGCTGAAGTCGGGGACGGCGAGGGAGCCGTCCTCCGCGAGGGTGAAGCCCGGGTTCCAGGCGATCTCCCAGAGGTGGCCGTCCGGGTCGGCGAAGTAGCCGGCGTAGCCGCCGTAGAAGGTCTCCCGGGCCGGCTTGGTCACCGTCGCGCCGGCCTTGGTCGCAGTGGCGATCACCTCGTCGACTTCGGCTTGGGAGCGGACGTTCTGGGCGAGGGTCATCGCGCCGGTGCCCGGACCTTCGATGCCCGCGTCCTCGGCGAGCTTGTCGCGGCCCCAGAGGACGAGGGCCAGGCCGCCGGCCTGGAAGAAGACGGTCTCCTCGACCTCCTGGCCTCGCCAGCCGAGCTGCTCGTAGAAGGCTTTCGCGCGGGCCACGTCCGCGACTCCCAGGGTGATGAGGCTGATCCGCTGCTCCATGGTCTTCAACCTAACGCTAGGAGCTCTCTCGCACCCCCTCATCCCATAGCATTGATGCTATGAGGTGGAGCGATGAATGATCGCCTGGACTGGAACGACCTGCGTGAGCGCCGGATGGCGGAGCCGGGAGCGGCCGAGACCTACGAGGCCACCCGGATCGCCTTCGAGCTTGGGCAGGAGGTGCGCCACCTGCGCGAAGGGCACGGCTGGAGTCAGAGCCAGTTGGCCCGTGCCGCTGGCATGACTCAGTCCGCGGTGGCTCGCTTCGAGGCAGGCGGGACCGTGCCGACGTTACCGGTCCTGGCGCGCTTGGCCCGTGCCCTGGATCGGAGGCTGGACGTGAGAATCTCGCCGAGCATGGGGGCGGCTTGACTCCAGGTGAGGCTCACCGTACTGCATGATCCGGACAATCTTTGCGAGAAGGGGCTACTCGTCTGAGGTGTCTGCTGGTTCAAGCCAGTGCCTGCCTGCCGGCCACCGCCAGTCGCTCCCTCGACAGAAGCGGAGCAAAGAAAAAGAGGGGCAGTAGCCTTGCGGCGGGTGCCCCTCTGTGTCTGCCGATAATCATACAGTACCCGACTGGTGCATGGCGGAACGTGGTCTGGAAGGCCTCCTCAACTAGCCTACGCACGTGGCCACCCCCACCGCACCGGGATCATCCGTGACCTACGACCGTAATGCCATCGCCCGCATGATCGACTTCTTCACCATTGATGGCACCCCCTGGCCACGAAGGCTGTGGGACGTTGGCTCGCTATTGGGGCTGGAGGAGCTGTGGGAGGCTGGTTCGTGGGCAGCGCAGAAAGTACTTTCGACTGCCGCTTGTGACTGGCAGCGTAATGAGCTACGGACGATCGTTGGTCCTGATGTCGGACTAGGACAGAAGGAGCTCCGCAGAGAGTTGACGACTCTGCTCGCCGCGCCATTGCCCGATCCGAGCCCAGCTCGACGGCGGCTCAAGGAGCTTATCGAGCATGCACGTTCGGGCTATGTGGATCGTTGGGCGGCAGCGGTTGATACAACTCCCGCTGAACGGCCCAAGCCGGAGAGGCTTGCACGGACGGTTGCCTCGCACCTTTTGGATCTCGGCTACGACGCCAACCATCTTGCGGCCTGGGCCAACGAGCTCAATGCGCGCCAGGCAACCGCGCTCGAGGTCGTGCAATCCGCTGCGACGTTGGCCAAAGCGTCTGAGCATTCGTTCGATGTGCTTGTGGTCCTACTTGCCGTGCCGGAGCGACCCCTCGCCGAGCAGCAGCCGAACTGGACCGCCAAAGGCAAAGTCATCGAATGGCTGAAAGAGCACAATTTCAGTGTTCAGGGCCTCCGGGTTGGTGGGGGCTTCCGCTACCAAGTGAACGCGCTGGATGCGTATGGTGCGGCTAATCAGGCCCGCGAGATGGTCGAGCGGATGGTAGCGCGCTCGTCATTCCAGCGGAGCAATCGCGGCGGCATCGTCGCTGCGCCAAATATATGGGTCGGCGGTCATCCTCAACCGATTTCACTGCTCCCTCCAGCCCGGGGAGCTAACATTCTCGCTCTGGTTCACGAGGGGCACCTCTATCGAGTCGATGGAGAGCGGAGGCTGATTGATGACGCGCTGGAGTTGGCGGCGCCGCTCAACCAGGGCGCGCTAGGCCCTGCGGTCGCTGGCGGCTGGGCGGCCGTGGAATCGCTGTTGACTCACCCTGACGATCCCCAGGAAGAAGAGCGCTCTGGCAAGGCCGTCGCTGCCGATCGTCTCGCGGCGATCATTGCCTGCTCCTGGCCGCGAGCCGAGCTGACGGCATTGGCGCACCGTCACAGCCCGGCGCAGCCTGATGAGCTCAGCGCAGCTTTGGACGGCTGTACTACCAATATCGAGCGAGCGCGAACAGTGGCGGAAGGACTCAAGTCCGGATCGCTGCGCCCCCGACCGTCCGGACGCAAGCTTCAACGGCACAGCGACATGGCAGCAATCGACCGGATGGCCCGCGTCGTTGACGATCCACGTCGGGAGCTGAACGAGGCGGTCAAAACATTCAGGGTCGCTTTACGAAGGTTGTACCGGACCCGAAACATCGTTCTACATGGCGGTTCAACCAAGGGCGTGGCCTTGCAAGCCACCTTACGTATCGGCGCCCCCTTGGTCGGTGCCGGTCTAGACAGGTTGGCGCACGCTGCGCTTACCGAGGGAATTCGTCCACTCGACTTGGCTGCCCGGGCAGAGCTTGCTCTGAAGTTGGTTGGTGGGGAGACTGCACTGTCTGTTGTTGAGTTGCTAGAACCAAGACGTGGGTAGCGTTCAGAAATAGGAAAAGGGGCAGCGACCGGACTTGCCGGTGGGTGCCCCTTTAATCCTTGGTGAAGCCGACCTGGCAGGCCCCAATCGGTCCGTTGCTCATTGTGCGCAGCCCGTTAGCGTCGATCGTTGGTTGTCAGTCCGCTGTGTTCGTTGGGCGGATGGATTGGAGCCAAACGCGAGGACCGCCATTGTCGAGTTGCCAGAAGCTCCAGCCGTTGCGGTTGTCGTTAACACTGGGGTTGAGGTGGCGGACGACCGCGCGCGCCGCACCTGTAGGAGTCTTGAAGGACTCGCCCTTGAGTGGCCCGTCGGTGATTTCTACCCGGGCCGGGGCGAAGTAGAGGCCGCGCGTTCGGTGCCCCTCGTAATCAGCGTAGATCGGTACGCCGCCGGCAGCGCGGGTCGGCTCCTCGCTGCCAAGTGGGCTGTCGGCGACCAATCGCCTCACGATTTCACCCTCCGTAACGTGCGCCATCCGTGCCGCGAACGCCACGAAGCGTTTGGTGCTGTCGTCCACCTCGATCGTTGCCATCCTTGACCCTCCTTGCAAAGAAGCTAGCGAAGCAAGAAGAGAAAATCAAGTAGATCAAGCAAGATCAGCGCTCCTTGCGGCCGGTGTTGGGGCCGAGCTGGGTCCCGCCCGAAGTTGGACGTCAGTCAGTTGCGTCCCATACGCAGCCCCGGGATGTCAGCTAGGCGGCGATGGTTCGGGCGGTGGTGTAGACGTCGGCGGGTAGGGCGTGGTGGAGCTGCCACAGGACGCGCATGGGTCGGTCACCGGTGTGCGAGTCGTACGTCGTGGTGCCGGCGTACAGGTAGGGCGGTGCGCCCAGGTCGCGGTCGGCGATGCGGGTCTCCCGAATGAAGAGGTGCACTGTCGACCCACCTGACGTGTAGCGCTGCCCGGTCGCCGACGCCGACGAAGTGGTGCTTTGCGACTCCCACTGGAACAGGGTGTCGGTGATGGCCCGGTCGGCGTACATGGTGGTGGGGGAGTAGTGCGCTTCCGACTTGACCAGGGTGACGAAGAACAGGTCCGCCTGGGCGTCGGGCAGCCACTTCACCCCCTCGCGTAGCGATCCCGGGTTGGTCATGCCGAAGGCGGCGCATGCCTCGTTGCGGCTGTACCGGGCGTGCACCCGCAATGGCACCGCCCCCGCCGCGAGCGTGGGCGTGACCCGGTGGATGCGGTCCCGCAGGACCTCGGCGACCTGCCGCAGCTCGGCGCAGCGGGCCGGCTCCTTCCACAGCCGCGCCAGCCGTTCGTCGCGTGTCGCAAGCGGGGCGTTCGGCCCCCAGAGGCTGAAGTGCAGCATGTCGAGCAGTCGGCTGTTGCCCGCGTACACCTGCTGACCTGGCGCGGGCGGTCCGGCCGCAACCTTCGTCAGCAGCTCCAGCCGGTCGACGTCGTCGGTGTGCAGCATGCGACCGATGGCCCGGCCCAACTCCCGGTCGTCCGGGCCGGGCGCGGCCGTCTCGACGCCGGCGAGCCGCCGCAGCCCGGTCCAGCCGCCGATGCTGGCTGATCGGTACACGTCCTCGATCTCCAGGCCGGTCTCATGCAGGAACGTCGCCAGGGTGACGTCGCCGAGTTGCCGCAGCTCAGACACCAGGCCGGCCTTCGAGGTGGGCAATGCGCTCTTCAAGTTGGCGAGGACCAGGTCCTTTGCCACCCGGTCCAACTCGATGTGGCAGCCGCTGGGCAGGCTCGGGAAGTCTTCGCGGACCGCCTCGGTGATTGCCCGTCGGCTCACCCCGGTCAGGGCACGCCACCGTAGGTCGAAGCGGAAGTTGGCGTTCTGCCCGCCGATGAAGTCGAGGACCGTGAGGCAGGGCTTGTCGTCGTCGAGCCGCAGACCACGGCCGAGCTGTTGCAGGAAGATCGTGGCGCTCTCGGTGGGTCGCAGCATCAGGATCGTGTCGACCATCGGCAGGTCAACGCCCTCGTTGAATAGGTCCACTGTGAAGAGCACCCGCAGCGTGCCGGCCTTGAAGTCCCGCAACAGCCCGGCGCGATCGGTGCCAGCGCGCGAGGTCACCGCCGCAGACGGCACGCCGTGGTCGTTGAACCACTTGGCCATGAACTCGGCGTGCCCGATGCTCACGCAGAACCCGAGCGCCCGCATCCGCCCGACGTCCACCTTGTCGCTGACCGCGCGCAACACCGACCGCGCCCGTGCGTGGTTGCCGGTGTAGACGACGTCCAGCTCCGCCGGGTCGTAGCCCTGGCCGCGTTTCCAGGCGAGGTGCGACAGGTCCACGTCGTCGTGCAGCCCGAAGTACTGGAACGGCGACAACAACTGCCGCTCCAACGCGTCCCACAGGTGCAGCTCAACTGCCGCGCGCCCGTCGAACCACCGGCGCACGTCGCCGCCGTCGGCCCGGTCGGGGGTCGCGGTCAGTCCCAGGAGTACGCGGGGACGCAGCCGCTCCAACAATCGCGTGTACGTCGGCGCCTCGGCGTGATGGAACTCGTCCACGATCACCATGTCGTACGCCTCGGGGTCGACCTCGCGCCGGTGCAGCGACTGGATGGAGGCGAAGACGTGCTTCCAACCGTTCGGCTTCTCGCCCGCGACAAGCGTCTCGCCGAAGCTACCGTCGCCCATGACCTGCCGGAACGTGGACAGGCTCTGCCGCAGGATCTGCTCCTGATGAGCGACGAAGAGCAGCGAGTCTGCTCGTTTCGCCTTGTGCAGCCGGCGATAGTCCAGGGCGGCGACGACGGTCTTGCCGGTGCCCGTCGCCATCACCACCAGGTTGCGCCAGCGCCCGTGCACCAGGCGCTCGGCGTCCAGGTCGGCAAGGATCTCCGCCTGGTACGGGTACGGGCGCACGTCCAGGTTCGAGATCGCGGTCGGTGCGTCGTCGCGGCGTTCCCCGCTCAACGCATGTCGTAGCCGGTCGGCGTCCCTGGTCGCGTCGTACGCCTCGAACGCCGGATCGTTCCAGTAGTCCTCGAACGTCGCCGTGAACGTGTCGATGACGTGCGGCTGCTCGATGTTCGAGATGCGGACGTTCCACTCCACGCCGTCCACCAGCGCGGTCTTCGACAGGTTCGACGAGCCGACGTAGGCAGTGGTGGTGCCGTTGGTGCGGCGGAAGAGCCACGCCTTGGCGTGTAGGCGCGTGGTCCGCGTCTCGTACGACACTTTGACCTCTGCGCCCAGCTCCTTGAGCCGGTCTAGCGCTCGCTGATCGGTAGCGCCGAGGTAGGTGGTGGTGATGACGCGGACCTTGCCGCCTCGGTCGATCAGGTCTCGGATGGCGTGCTCGACGATGCGCAGGCCGTACCACTTGATGAACGCGCAGAGCAGATCGACGCTTTCGGCCGACGCCATCTCATGGTTGACCTCGTGGCCGATGCGGGGCTGGTGGCGGCCGTTGACCAGCAGCGCGCCGGTGGACAGGGGAGTCGTGGGGCGCTGCGGGAAGGCTGGCAGCGCCGGTGGGGTTGGCGGGGCGGCGATGGCGTGGAGCAGGTGTTTGGCGTCGGTGACCTGGTCCTGATCCGTCGCTGCCTTGGGGCTCACGGTGGAGATGGCTTCCGCGATCTGGTTCGCCATCGCGATCTGGTGGTGGAGCTTGTCGTCGCCGTTGGGGACGGACTGAAGGGCGCGGGCGGCCAGGGTGGCGATGTGACGGGCGAGGGTGTTGTGCGCGTCGGCAGGGTCGAGGTTGTGGTGCTGGACCAGGGCGGGGTCGACGTGCTGGAGGCGGTCAGCCAGCTCGCGGGTGATCAGGTGCTCGTACACACCCCGCTCAAGATCCGTCATTCAGGCAATCTAATCGGTCGTGGCGCTTCGGGACCGTCCCTGGTTCATGTCTCTTCGCATGTGTCGGTTCGCCGACAGGCGCATTTGACGACGGCTTGGCACGAGCTCGGCGAAGGGCTTCCAACGGGCTTCAGGGTCATTTTCTCGCACTGATTGGAGGCGGTCCGCGAACTCGCCCGCAACACTGGGCGAGTTGCTAATAAGCGGCGCGACGGCAGCGATCATCTTCAGCTCGCGGGCTTCTCGCAAGACTGGCCATGACTGGTCCGAGGTCACGTCGTAGCCGTATGCGGTAGCCAACCCTTCGTGTAGGCCCGTGCCCCCGAACCGTGCCTCGCCTACCGCCACCGCTGCCAGGTCAACCTGCCATGGACCAATGCACGTGGCATCGAAGTCACATATCACCGTCCGGCCCGATGCCTCTCGCAACAGGTTCCCGACATGGGCATCCCCGTGGACTAGCTTCGGCTCATCCCGTTGGTTGAGCGCAATCAGTTGCGGCTCCAGGCGATCGCACCACCTCACGAGAAAATCACGGTCATGCGGATCGAGATCCTCGGCGTCAGCCAAGCGTCGTCGGGCGTCTCCGACCGGATTCCACGCCGGGAGCGCGATGGAAGCCGCGTCAAGAGCATGGAGCTGGCGCAACACACGGCCGAGATCCTCCACCGTCGGAGCTGACTGGGACGGAGACGGCGGAACGTAGGACCAGACTGAGGCAGCGAAGTCGCCAACTCGCACGGGTTGCTCGACACCGGGCGCAAGCCGGACCGTCGGTGCGTCGATGCGAGCAAACCAATGCCCAAGCTGAACTACCTTGGTCACCCGGTCAAGGAGCTGATGGGTTCGTGCGAGCCGGATGACGATTCCGGCTCGGGGCAATGCGAAGACGGCGTTGTTGGTCATTTGCAGCAACTGGGCGGCTTCAGTAGAAACGCCAAGGGTGGCGGCGGTGTCTCGCATCGCCGCCGTCATGGCTTCCTCGGAGAACCGCCCGCTCATGCGGCCATCGCGGCCTGGGTAGTGAGAGCCCGCTCGAACGCGGCCACCTTCGGAAGCTCTCGATGCCGAGCGAGATCACGACGCAGATTGACTACTCGATCGATGACCCGCTTAGAGCTCATCGCTTGTGCCTGCTTGAGCACCCGCACTCCAACGACAAGCGCCTGCTCGGGCTCATCGGCCAAGAACAGTGCGCTGCACAGCCCGACCTCGTTGAGCACGGTGCTGCGCACGTTGGCGGCGCCGAACGCGGTGATGGAATCCCTGCCCCAGCGCACCGCCTCGGACGCGTACCTCCGGTCTCGCCGTGCCATGTCTCGGTAAACCCGCCCGTACTGAGCCAACAGTTCACCGCGGTCGTAGAAGCCCAGCCAGGCAGGTTCGTGGTCCTTGTTGATGCGCTCGAATTGATCGCTCGCCTTGCCGAGTGTATTCACAGCGGTCTGGTCGTCACCTAGTGCCGCGAGGGAGGCTGCTTCCGCGCCCCACAGCAGGGCTTTGGCCGCCGGGGTCGCATGCGACCCGAGCTGTGCGCAGGTGAGTTGCAGTGTCGCGAGGGCATCCCTGTTATGCCGAAGATGTTGAAGCTGCTTGGCCTGCGCGTACCGAATCATCGCGACGAGCGGGGCGTTCTCAGCAGTCAACGCGGCGCGCTCGCCGGCGACGAAGTGCCGCTGCGCGTCGTCATGCTTTCCCGCGTCGAGCGCGGTCCAGCCGGCCAGTTGCCGGGCTGTTGCCACCGCTGCGATGAGGGGCGATGTAAGCCCAGCCGGATGCGACCAATCAAGCATCCGGTACACCGATTCGGCGAACCGAGCCACCTCTCGATACAGCAGGCCGCCGCCAGACTCCCGGTCCACCGACCGGTACAGCTCCAGCACGGCGTTCAGCCGAGCGATATCCGCTGTGCCGATCCGCCGAGGCTGGACAACTTCGCTGCCGCTGAGCAGACCCGCGCCCGCAGCGACGGCGGCGATACCGGCCAACAGGGCCCGTCGACCCTCATCTGGCCCAGCACCGTGTGAGTCGGTTGAGGCGCGGGCCCTTCCGGGTTTCTCGGCCGACCGCTGAGGCTGTCCAGGAAGGGTGAACCAGAGGCAGGAAGCGGGTATCCCGAGAAGCTGTGCCCAGTGCGCCAGTCGGTCCAGGTGCACCAGCGGGGGGCCGTTCTCCACCCGACTCAACTGTGCCTGCGTGATCCCCAACCACCCCGCCACCACGGACTGCGGCAGGGCGACCCGCCCGTGATACGGATGGCACCGGTACGCCCGGATGACCCGCCCCAGATGCCGCTCGGCCAGCGCGAGTCGCACCGGCTCGTGCTCCCAGAAGCTCGCCGGCACCTTCGGCGGCACGCTCAACCGGTCTCGCTCGGCGGCCTGGCACGGGGTGCACCGTCCGCTGTCGTTGTCCCGGGCCAGCCGTCCGCCGCACCGAGGGCAGTTCGCGTGGGTCACCGGCGGCTCCGTCCGTCTCGCCTCATCGAGCCTATCCATTGAACACGCTGGGTGGACCACTGGTATACGCGCGACGCATATCGTCAGAGGACCGCCAATAAGCAGCGACTGCTCAGGACGGGCGCGCCGCCCGCAGCGCGTCGATGACCACGCCCCAACGCCCCGGCCCGTTCATCGAGTCCAGTGGCTTTCCGTCGGCCACGACCACGCCGGCGGCGCGCAGCACCTCCAGGTGACCCGCATACGCCGGATGCGCGGCCAGCTCCGCCTTGGTGTGCGGGAACGCGATGATCGGCAGCCCCGCCCCCAGCGACTCGTTGAGGACGCCGAGGGCCAGCGTGTCGTTGATGCCCAGCGCCCACTTCGTCACCGTGTTGAACGTGACCGGGGCGGCCACCACCACATCAGCCGGCGGGTGCGGCTCGGGGTCGCCGGGCATCCGCCACTCCACGCGTACCAGATAGCCGGTCTTGTCTTGTAACGCAGCCCGGTCGATCCACGGCGCGGCGGTGGGGCTGACGATCATGCAGACCCGCCACCCGTCGGCGATCAGGAGGTCGACCAGCTCGTCGATGTGTTCCGCCGGTCCCGCCGCGCAGACGACCAGATACAGCACCGGGCGTTCCGTCATGCCCGCAGTGTGCCCGATTCGACAGTCGCGGCGTGGAGCGCATACCGATCAGGTATGCCGTCAACGATCACCGTGACATGCCGTTGTGCCTGGTCAGCCGCGACAGTCGATGCCTGGCCCGGGGCGGGTGCTCGGCCTCGGAATTGCGCCGGCCCTCAACGGCGCAGCGCCTCCCGCCCCGGTGCCAGCCAACGAGTCGACTTGGAGCCGGCATGCCCACCGTGACCGATGACGACCATCCAGCTCGCGTGGGCCTGGCCGCCGCCTGGGAGTCGGTCGATGTGCGGGCCGCCGCCGACTTCTGGTGCACTGTCGAAGATCGCCGAGCTGGGCTTCTCCCGCAGCGCGACGCGCCGCTGTTCTTCACCGCGCTGGGCCGCCTCCTCGTCGGCGACGACGACGGCGACGACCCGGCGAGTCGGGCGGCGCTGCTGCGGGTGCTCGGCCGCGCGTACCGTCACTTCGACCTGCTTCCGCACGCCACCACCATCGGCGACGCGTTGCTCGCCACCGTCGCCCGCCACGCACGCCCACTGTGGACGCCGCAGCTCACCGTCACCGCCGAGCGCGCCCTGTGCCGCGCCACGCCCGCCATCCGCCGCGCCGCCGCGCAGGCCGGCGACGGCCGGGCCTGGTGGCACGTCGAGGTGATCGGCCATGACCGACCGTCGCCCGACATCGCCATCCTGACGGTACGTCCCTGGCGGCGACTGCCCTTCCAGCCAGGTCAGACCGTGCCGGTCTGCACGCCGCGCCTGCCGGGTCACTGGCGCTGGTTCTCGCCGGCCAACGCCCCACGCGCGGACGGCACCGTCGAGCTGCACGTCCGCGCCGTACCCGCCGGCACCGTCTCCCACCGCCTGGTCCATCGGGTACGCCCCGGCGAGCTGCTCTGGCTCGGCCCACCCGTCGACACCGGCCTGAGCCTCGACCCGGCGAACACGAACGATCTGCTGCTCGTCGCCGGTGGCATTGGCCTGGCGCCGCTGCGCGCCCTGGTCGAACAGGTCGCCGCCGCACCGGACGGCCGGCGGGTGACGCTGATCGTCGGCGCGCGCACCTTCACCGACCTGTATGACTCGATCACCCTCGACAAGTTGCAGTGCGCCCACGACTGGCTGACCGTCGTGCCGGCCCTCTCCGACGACCCCTGCGCCGACCCGACCGAGCGGGGCGACGCCCTGACCATCGCCCTCGACCATCACCAGCCGGATCAGGACATCTACCTCTGCGGCCCACCCGCGATGCTGACCGCCGCGCGGTCACGGCTGCCCGCCCTCGGCATCCCCGCCGCGCGCATCCACCTGCCCAGGGGCTTCACCTGCTGATGGTGTGCCTACCGGACGAACTCCGACCGGCCCGCGCATGCGCGCCGCTCATGATCCTCGACGTTCGGTTACCAGTTGGCACTGAGCTGCGTGACGGCCTGGCGGAAGCGCCGCGGCGGCAGGACGGCCCGGAGCTTGTCGGCAGCGTCAGCGAAGTCCGAGATCGTGGTGACGCAGCCGTGACCGAGGTGGGCGAGCCGGATGACGCCAAACCGCTCAACCACGAGCGCCTGGGACAGCGGGACGGTGTGCACGTTCCCGTCGCCATCCACTGTCGAAATCGCGTCGATGCCAATGACCAGCTTGGCCTTGTTGTGGAGCCGCTTGGAGAACGGCGGCCTGACAACCTCACCTGCTGGCACGAAACGGGTGGTCCGGCAGGAGTCCTCGGTGGCGCGAGGAAGGTTGGGTTTCGACCCGTACGGTACGACGATCATGGCGCTTGAGAGCCAGCCCGACACGATGTCCCGCGTCGCTTGCGGAGTAAGCCCAGTCAGCTCGCTGAGTGATTCCGAGCCGTAGATCTCAGCCGTGCCGAGCAGCTCCTGGCGGGTCAAGGGTTGAAGGTCGCTGATCGACTGCATCCATTCGATGTCGCCCTCCATGGTCATGCGTCCCGTTGGCACCCGGTCAGCGAGCTCCTCTCGATCAATCCCATCGGCGACAAGCCGTTGCAGCTCGGCCCAGAGCAGCTCCGCCGCGACGGTGGCGTCGAACTTCTTGGCTTTCTTGCCGAAGTCTGGCGTGACCCTCAACCCGAGCTCGTGCCGCGTACTGTCGACGACCTCGCACATGAATTCCGCACCAATGGCCACCCCGGCCTCGTCTACCGCCTCAGCGACTCGCGACCGCAGTGCCCACATCAGATCGACCGCTTCCGCGCTGGGTTCGACACCGACCATCAGCGCGACACCACGGACCTCGTCGGCGTACCAGATCGGTCCCATCTGGTTGTTGACGAGTGGCGTGCTGCGGGTGACTCGCGGGCCAGTGGGCAACGGGAGTCGCATCGCCTGAGGCGGTTCGCCCGTCACTGTGAGAACCGCGTTTCCGCTGGTGAAGAACCTCTCGACGTACCGTCGGATCTCGTCCGCCGTGAAGAGCCTGTAGTCCACCGCGGGCCAGCGCGACAGGCCGTGTCCGCTCGGCCCGAAACGCCGCGACAGCAGCGCTCCCCACGGGTCGCGTAGCCCTTCTTCGATGTTCGACATGTACCGGCTGTCCGCATCGAGGCCCTCGACCGCGTCGGACAGATCCTCCGGCGGAAGATTGCTGATAGCCGAGCAGATGGTGGCGAAATGCCTCACGACCTGATCAGGTGGGCCGCCTGCGAGGAATGACGTGTCGTTCATCCATGTGTTGTCCTGGTGATTCTCCGCGACGTGATCCTCGGTCCAGTCCACCAGGTGCTGGACGAGATGGGTCAGGCCGATGGAGTCGATCTCTTCGTCGCGGGCGCCGCACCCAAAGATCAACGACGCGGCCAGGGTGCCAGGCGCATTGCGTTGGATGACAGTAACTCCGTCTATCTCCTCACGCCGCATGAGCGGATCGTAAAGTGACCGGTCAAGCCAAGGGCTGAGGCGTTCGACCGAGGCGGTGCCGTTGGGTCAACTGTTGGTGTCGCCGAACTCGCGTACCCCGTCCACGTCCAGCGTGATCCGCCCGTTCTCGGTCCACTGGCCGCTGGCGGCGAGCCAGCTCGGGTCGTCGCGCTCGTCGATGGTGCTCCAACTGTGCCGGTGGTGCCGAAGCTGGATCGGCCCGGTCGACTGGCCCGGCGCGAGCGTGCCGTCGGTGAAGGTCAGCTCCACCCAGCCGGGGACCGGCGTTCCCGGGGCCGGGTACGGCGGTGCCGGCGTCGACAGCACCGACGGCCCGCCCGGCGGGAGGAAGAACTGCACGGTCTGCTGGATCCGGTGACAACCCAGTGCGGCCCAGTCGCAGTTCGGCACCAGCGAGGTGTTGCCGCCCTCGAAGCGCAGGTGGTAGCGCACCTGCACGGTGCTCAGGTCGAGCGGCGCGGTGCCGGTGTTGGTGACCTTCAGGAGGTGCTGGATCTGGTTGTTCGTCGCTGACCAGTCGAGGTTGAGGTAGCTGACCGTCGCGCGACCGTAGGCGGTGCGCACGGTGGTGGCGGGTGAGGTGTCCGAGTAGCCGCCGAGCGCGCGGGCGGCAACCGCGATCCGGTACGTCGTGCCGGGTGCCAGGTCGGTCAGCGTGATCGTGGTGTCGGTGGTGGCGCCGAGGAAGCGGTACGTGTTCGGCCCCAGCGGCACCTGCACCTCATAGTTGATCGGCTGCTCCGCGCCGGGCTCGCTCCAGGCGGAGGGCGTCCAGCTGAGCGTGAGCTGATGTGGTTCGTTGACCACCACCGTGGGGGTGCCCGGGGTGCTGATCGCTGGGCCGTCGGCGCGGGCGGCGTTGACGGCGAGCAGGCTCGCCAGCGCGGCGAGGGCGATGGTGGCGGTGACGCGGCGAGCGGACATAACCGAATGGTATGCATGGACATCGATGCCAATCCATCGTCCGTCAGTTCAGTGACGCGCCGACGACGGATCCAGTCCATGACGGGACGTAGTCGGCTTGGAGATAATGCCTGCGCTACGCCGTAGGAACCGATCAGCCGGTGCAGGTGCCCTGCGAAGCGCGTGAGCCGCTGCACCGGCTGGATGGTCGGCTCAGGAGCCGCCTTGGCGCTGGACCCGCCCGTCGCCCGAGACCTTGGCCCGGCCCAGATCGCGTTCGGTGCCGGCCGGGCCGGTCGCGGTACGGCGGTGCCGTTGGTCGGGCGAGTGCTCCACGGGCGAGCCCTGGCGGCCCCGAGCGCCGCTGCCCGAATGCCGCCGGCCTCGCGCCGACTCGCCGCCGCTGTCGTGTTTGTTCTGCTTGTGACTACCCATGGACCGCGCGTACCCGGTCACTGTGCGGCTAGTCCTGAACCCTCGTCAGCTCCAGCGGCCTCACGGATTCCAATAGACGAGGACCCTGGCCTGGTCGAAACGTCGCTCCTTCAGGTCGGCACGCTGGATCACCCAGTGGATGCTCGCGCCACCCTGTCTGCCGCCGTGAAACTCGGCCAGCACAACCCAGTCACCATGGTCGGGTCCCCCACCACCACCCCCCGACTTGTCGTACCCCGACCGGCCCGAGGGGTGGGCGCCCAACCAGGCGGGGTTGAAACCGTTGCAGTCAGTGCCGTAGCCGCCCAACAGCAGTGGCGTCGGGCCCCCGGCGGAGAACATGCCGTCCGGCACTTTGCGCAGGACGGCCTGCCACACCTCGGTCATCTGTTCGAACGGGGGATCTCCCGGCAGCGGCGGCGACCACGGGGGCCCCGGGACCGTCTTGACGTAGGGCAGAGAGATGTCGACGGTGAGGTGCAGATCGCCCTGCGGGATCTCGTAATAGACCTCCGCGTACTCGTCGTCGTCCGGAGGGAAGTCGGGCGGATACTGCGCTCGCTCCTCGACCGCCACGTCTGCCGGCACATATCTGACCTCGCCCCAGCCGCTTTCTTCGGGCCAGCCGAACAGCAGCAGTTGGCCGTCGGACGGTAGTGGAAGATCGGTCACGTCTGCCGGAAGAGCAGCGCAGTCGATGGTGGCGATCAGGGGATACTCGGGGTCCTCGGCGTCGGCCGGAAGCATCACGGGTCCGCGGATAACGCCCACGACCGGTCCGTCACCCCCCTGTGTCAGTAGGGCGGAGGGGCGGGCGAGCCCCAGCCAGCGCTCCACGTCGGCGGCGGGTACGCCGCGGTGCAGCGCCTCGGCACGGACCTGATCGATGATCTTCACGTTTCGGGGAAGCACGGGAGAACCGTAGGTCAACCGTGCGACGTTCTCGACCCCGCCGGATGCTGGCTGCCCGCAAGACAGGCGCACCTGCAATCGATACCGCGATTTGCCGTCGGCGGGCGGCAGGTGGAAGCGCCCGACCATAGCCTCCGAACCACGGAGTTCCGCGAGCGCGCGATCTGTGGGAGGCGACCATGCAGACGACCGAAGGTGTGGTGTTGCCGGGGGAGCGGGCCCCGGTCAGGTTCAACATGGACAGGTGGCGGGCTGGGCTACCACCGGATGCGTGGCCCGACACGCTGCCGGCGACCGGCGAGCTCTGGCGGCGCGACGTCTTCGCGGTGGCCGACGCGTACCGGGCGGGGTCCGCGAGCCCACGGCAACTACTGACGGCCGTGCTGGTCTGGGCTTACGGACCCATCGGGTACGGCCCGTGGCGCGCCGCCAGGTCGCTCGACGCCGACCCCGAGGGCAAGCGCCTGGCGTACGCGCTGGAAGAGGTGTCCACGCCAGCGCCCGACGAGGACGCGCTGCGCACGGCGTACCGCCGCTTCCGCGACCCCGACCACGCTCGTCTGCCCTGGTTGGGGCCGGGCCTGTTCACGAAGGTTCTCTACTTCGCCGGCTACCGGCGCGGGGCGGGCGGTGTGCAGCCTCTGATCCTCGACCGTGTGGTGGCCGGCCAACTCCCCGCCGAGGCGGGTGTCGGCCGGCGCAACGGCTGGTCATCCGAGGAGTGGCTGGCCTATCTGCGGTGGGTGGCCGATCAGGCCCGGGTCAGGGGAGTGGAGCCGGACTCGGTGGAGATGGGGGTAGTGCCCGACCGCTGAGGTGGTTACCGGCCGGCGCGGAGGCGGGTGTCGAGGGCGTCGAGGTCGGGGACGAACCAGATCTGCCCGCCCTGGTTCGACTCGTGCACCAGCGCGCGCAACGCTGAACTCTCCGCGAGCTGCGCCGAGATGTCGCCGACGACGGCCAGCCGCACCCGGTAGTTGACGAACTTCTGCATCACGTCGCCGGCGAAACGGGTGCCCAGCGAGAAGAACCGTGCGTCGAGCCGGTTGGCCGGCACGGCGACCACCTGGGCGCCGAGAAACGCCGCGCCGATCAGGTCCAGCGCGTCCTGCTCGGTGGCCACCGGCGGGCCGTCGGGGTCGCAGACCAGCACTGGCACTCCGGCGCGTTCCTGGATCTGGTCAGGCATCGTGGACCTCCCGGTCGAGCAGGCCGTTGTCGGCGTTGAGTACGGCGGCGAGCAGGTGCAGCAACTCGGCGGTGGCCGCCGGGTCACCCAGGATGACGATCTTCATGCGATGGCGTTGCTCGTCGTACACGGTCTGCACCCGCAGCGGGTTGGCCTGGTCGTGGCCGGTGTTGGCGCTGGTGAGCACGAGCGTGCCGAGCCGGTCGGCGGCGGCCCTGTCGACACCGTCGACCTGGACGATGCTCGACACCTCCGCCTGCCTGGCGACGCTGGACACGGTCGGTGCCTGGCCGGTGAGCGCGTCGAGGTCGCCGGCGGCGATCCGGTACTGCTTGCCGATCCGCACCGCGCGCAGCCGGCCCGAGCGGATGTAGCCGCGCACGGTGCGCACATGAAGGTTGAGCCGGTCGGCGACCTGTTCGACTGAGTACATCTCTTCCGTCATCACTCCCTATGCTACCCCCACAGGGAAGCATAGGGAGTGATAGGGTCGACTCGCTTACCGCATTAACCCGCTCGCGCTGTCGGACAGGTCCAGTACCGTCTGGAAACCATGGACGCGCTCGGCGACGCCATCATCGGGCGGGATCACCCCGTAGGTCTGCTGCGCGCCGAGTTGGATCGCGCCGCCACCAGCCATGGCGGTCTCGCCCTGGTCACCGGCGAGCCGGGCATCGGCAAGACGACCCTCGTCACGTCGGCGGCCCGGGAGGCCCGCCAGCGGGGCGCGCTGGTGCTCGGTGCCGCCTGCTGGGACTCCGACAGCGCCCCCGGCTACTGGCCGTGGGTACAGGTGCTGCGTGCCCTGCGGCGCTCCGCCGACGACTGGGCGGTGGCGCGGCAGTCCGCCGAGCCGGCCCTCGCGGCCCTGCTCGGCCAATCCGGTGCCGACGGCGAGCAGGCCGGTCGCCTCGTCGGTTGGGCAGGCGTCGACCCCGGCCCGGACGCCGCCGACCAGGAGGCGTTCGCGCTGTACGACGCGGTGACCGCCGCCCTGGTCGCCGTCTCCCAGCACCGGCCGGTGGTGGTCGTCCTCGACGACCTGCACTGGGCCGACCCGGCCTCACTGCGGTTGCTGAGCTTCGCCGCCCAGCACACCTGGTTTGAGCGACTCCTGCTGATCGGCACCTACCGCGACGCCGAGGTCGAGTCGGGCGAGCACCCCCTGCGCCCGCTGCTGATGCCGCTGGTCGCGAAGGCCACCACGATCACCCTCACCGGTTTCACCCGCGACGAGGTGGCCGCACTGATGACCCGGACCGCCGGCCGGGAGCCGGAGGCCAGCCTTGTGGACGAGGTGCACCGGCGTACCGGCGGCAACCCGTTCTTCGTCGAACAGACAGCGCGGCTGTGGCACGCCGACGACGCGGTCGGCACCATCGCACCCGGCGGACGGGAGGCGGTGCGCCGGCGCCTCGCTCAACTGCCCGCCACCGTGGTGGAGGCGCTGACCGTCGCCGCCGTACTGGGTCGCGAGTTCCACCGTCAGGTCCTCGCGGCCTGCGCGGCCGCTCCCGCGGCGCAGGTCGACCGGCTGCTCGACCGGGCGGTGACCGCCCGACTGGTGGTCGCCCGGGGCGGTGGCCGCTTCGCCTTCGCCCACGACCTGGTCCGCGAAACCCTCTACGACGGGCTGACCGACGACGACCGGCGGGCCCGGCACGGTGCGGTCGTCCGGGCGGTCGACGACCTGCGGGAGCTGACCGACCGGCTGATCCCCGCCGACCTCGCCCGCCACGCCTACCTCGCCGGTCCCGCGCTCGACCGGGCCCGGGTGGCCACGCTGCTGCTCGCCGCCGGCCGGGCCGCGTTCGCCCGGCTGGCGGGCGACGAGGCGGCACTGCACTTCCGCCGAGCCCTTGAGGTGGTCGAAGACCCGGTACAACGGGTGCGGATCCTCGTCGAGTTCGCCGAGTCGCACTACCACCACGCCGACCGGGAAGAGGTCACGAGGCTGCTGGCCGAGGCCGCCAAGCTGGCCCGGTCACTCGACGACCCGGTGCTGCTGGCCCGGGTCGCGCTCATCGTCAACCGCGCCCGCCAGGTGGACGCTGCCCAGTCGGCCGAAGCGGCGGAGCTGGTGCGCGAGGCGTACCGCCGGTTGATCAGCGAACCGGATGCCACCGCGCCGGTCGGCGCCCTGGTCGCCGACCTGATCACCGCCAGCGAGACGATCGCCCGTCGGGGGCAGGACGACGAGGCGCTCACCTTCAGCCTCTGGGCCCGCCACGACACGACCTGGGGGCTCGGCACCGCCGCGACCCGAGCCGCGCTCACCGCCGAGATCCGGGCCGTGGCCCGGCGGACCGGCGACCGGGAAACCGAGCTGTGGGCCACCTCGCTGCGCTGGGTGGCGCTGCTGGAGCTGGGCGACCCGCGCTTCGTCGAGGAGCTCGTCACCTTCGTCGACGCCGAACGGGAGGGTGACTTCGCCCGGCACCGGATGGCGGCGGCCGTCGACAGCGGGATCATCGCGGCGTTCCAGGGCGACTTCGCCACGGCCGACGAGCGGTTCGCCTTCCTCACCGACCAGGCCGACCCGAGCTACGCCGAATTCGGTTTCATGGGCCATCACCTGCGCTGGTCCCGGCTGCTGCTCCAGGGCCGGGTCACCGAGGCCGCCGCGCTCGTGGAAGGGCTCGCCCCGACGGACTACCCGTACCGGGAGCTGCTGCGAGCGATCACCGCCGCGGAGCGTGGCGACGGCGAGACGGCGCTCCGGTTGACCGTCGGCATCGAGGCCACCGCAACCCGGTACCCGCGCCCGGTGTCACCGCTCTGGCTCCGACTCCGCGCTCAGGCCGCCGCCGCGTCCGCCGACCCGAAGCGCTGCGATGCCGCGCGGGCCGCGCTCACCCCACACCGTGGGGAGTGGATGGTGGGGCTCTTCGGCTGCGACATCAGCGGCCCCGTCGACCACTGGGTGGCGCTGATCGACGCCGCCCAGGAACGCTGGGACGACGCCATCGCCGGATTCATCGCCGCCCGGGACTCCGCCGACCGGATGGGCTCCCGAACCTGGTCGCTGCTCGCCCGCACCGGCCTCGCGAACGCCCTCGCCGGCCGAGGTCACCCGGGCGACTCGACGACGTCGGCAGCGTTGCGCGCCGCCGCCGTCCAGGAGGCGACCGCCCTCGGCATGACGCAGGTGCTCCACCGGCTCGCCGCCCCGACAGTCCGCGACATCCACCACCCGGACCAGGCCGTCTCGCTGGGTCAGGTTGCTGGTTGGGGCCAGGCCGTCGGGTCGGGCCAGGTTGTCGCGCCCGGTCGTGCCGCGCCGGTCGCGGCTGCGGTCAAGGGGTATGAGTTTCGGCGCGACGGGCGGGTCTGGCAACTGGTGTACGACAGTGTCGTGGCGCACCTGCCCGACGCCAAGGGCCTGCATGACCTGCACCTGCTGCTCAGCCGGCCCGGCAGCGACGTGCCGGCCGTCGAACTGCTCGACCCGGCGGCCGGACCGGAGCTGATGGCCGCCCGGCGAATGGGTGCCGATCCGGTCCTCGACGACGAGGCGAAGGCCCGCTACCGGCGGCACCTGGCCCGCCTCGACGAGGAGATCGACCGGGCCGCCGCCCGCGACGACGACCGGAAGGTGTCCAAGCTGGACGCCGAGCGGGTTGCGTTGCTCGACGAGCTGCGTGCCGCGGCGGGCCTCGCCGGCCGGAGCCGTCGCCTGGGCGACGAGGCCGAACGGGCCCGCAAGACGGTGACAGCACGAATCCGCGACGCGCTCCGCAAGCTCGACGACCGGCACCCGGCACTGGCGAGCCACCTGCGCGAAACGGTCTCCACCGGAACAACCTGCCGCTACCAACCCCCCAACGCGCTGCCCTGGCAGCTCTGACCGCACCCCAGCCCTCCGCGATCTTGCACTTTCGGTCGCCGGTTCAGGTGGATTCGTCACCCTTGTCGGGACAGAAAGTGCAAGATCGCGGGGGTGGGTGGGGTGGGCTAGCGGCGGTTGTACTTGTACATGGTCAGGGTGCCGAAGACCAGGACGAAGCCGGCGCTCCACAGCAGCAGCCACATCGTCGCCGACGGGTCCGAGTCACCGCTCATCGCTCCCCGGATCGCGGCCACCAGTTGCGTCACCGGGTTGACCTTCACGAACGCCTGGAGCCAGCCGGGCATGGTGCTCGGCTCGACGAAGACGTTGCTCAGGAACGTCAGCGGGAACAGCACCATCATGCTGACCCCCATCACCGACTTCTCGCTGCGCAGGATCAGCCCGAAGAACGTCCACACCCAGGAGAACGCGAACGAGAAGATCACCAGCAGCCCGATCCCGGTAACAGCCCCGACCACCCCGCCCTCGGGGCGGAACCCGAGCACCAGCCCAAGACTCAGGATCACCACGGCGGCGAGGATGTAGCGCAGCACGTCGCCGAAGATCATGCCGACCAGGGCGGCCGGACGCCAGATGGGCAGCGTCCGGAACCTGTCGAAGATGCCCTTCTCGATGTCGGTGTTGAGGCCGACGCCGGTGTACATGGTGATCATGACGACGCTGGTCACCATGATGCCGGGCAGGAAGAACTGCAGGTAGTCACGCGGGCTGCCGGCGAGGGCACCACCGAACAGGTACGTGAACATCAGCACCATGATGATCGGGAACGCGGTCACGTCGAAGAGCTGCTCCGGCACGTGCTTGATCTTCAGCATGGCCCGCCAGCCGAAGGTGAGCGACGCGCTCAGCGCGCTCGGCCGGGGCGGTCGGGAACCGGGCGCGAGCACAGTGGCCAGCGCCTCGGCGGACGGAACGTAGACGGTCGGCGCCCGCTCGGTAGTGGTGGTCGTGGTGTCGCTCATCGGGCTGCCTCCAGCTCGTCGTCGCGCTCGTCGGTCGGCACGGCGGGGTGGTCGGTCAGGGCCAGGAAGACCTCGTCCAGGCTCGGCTGGCCGAGGGAGAAGTTGTCGACCACGATGCCGGCGCGGGCCAGGTCGCCGAGTACGCGAGCGGCCTGGGAGCTGGCGTCGAGGTCGGTGCCGGCCTCGCCGACGCGGGCGGTCAACGCCACCGGGTCGGCGGCGAGCTGCACCGGCACGTCGAGCGCCTCCCGGAGCACCCGCTCCGCCTCGGAGCGCTGAGCGGGGTCGCGCAGTCGCAGGTGGACGGTGCCGGAGCCGATCGACGACTTCAGCTCACCCGGGGTGCCCTCCGCGATCACCCGGCCGTTGTCGACGACAGCGATCCGCCCGGCGAGCTGGTCGGCCTCGTCGAGGTACTGGGTGGTCAGCAGCACCGTCGTGCCGTGCGACACCACCGCCCGGATGATCTCCCACACCTGGTTGCGGCTGCGCGGGTCGAGGCCGGTCGTCGGCTCGTCGAGGAAGAGCAGATCCGGGGTGTTCAGGATGCTGGCGGCGATGTCGATGCGTCGCCGCATGCCGCCCGAGTACTTCTTCACCTGGCGGTCGCTCGCATCGGTTAGCCCGAACGCGGCCAGCAGTGCCGCGGCGCGATCCCGAGCGGCCGGCTTGCGCAGGCCGAGCAGGCGAGCCAGGAGCACCAGGTTCTCCGTACCCGTCAGGTCCTCGTCGACGGAGGCGTACTGGCCGGTGAGGCTGACCCGGGACCGGACCTTGTCGGCCTCGGTGACCACGTCGTGCCCGAAGACCCGGGCCGAGCCGCCGTCGGGTCGCAGCAGGGTGGCGAGCACCCGGACCGCCGTGGTCTTGCCCGCGCCGTTCGGGCCGAGCAGGCCGTAGACGGTGCCGGCGGGCACCTGGAGGTCGATGCCGGCCAGCGCCCGGGTGTCCCCGAACGAGCGGGTCAGCCCCTCTGCCTCGATGGCCAGACCGGTGGTGCGTCTACTCATGATCCTTACCTTTCGCGTCGGACGTGTTCAGGAGACGTAGGGTCGAGCCGCCCGGCCGTCGCGCAGTGCCAGACCCCACCAGCGCAGCTGGTCGAGCAGGACGCCGACGTCGCGTCGCAGCTCGTCGGTGCACTGGGCGGTCGGCTCGCCGGCGAGCAGGTCGATCCCGACGACGTCGCGCACCGTCATCGCGTGCAGTGCGGTGAAGACGGTACGTAACTGGTCGACCGCGTGCAGGCCGGTGGACCGACAGCCGTACGACACGAAGCCGACCGCTTTGGCCTGCCACTCGTCGTACGCGTAGTCGATGGCTTGTTTCAAGGGTGCCGGGAAGCTGTGGTTGTACTCGGGGGTGACCACGACGAACGCGTCCGCCCGGCCCACCTCGCTGACGAACGCCCGGATGGACGCGGTCGGCTCGGCGGGGTAGGTGGCCGGGAAGTCGTACTCGGTCAGGTCAACGACCGTCACCGTCAGGTCGTCGTGCCGCGCGGCCTGCTCGACGAACCAGTGCGCCAGCCGGTCGCCGACCCGCCCCTCCCGGGTGCTGCCGACGATCACGGTGATCCGCAACGGTGCCATGGCCCACCCCCCTTCCACAGTGAAGGCGCGAGGTGACGACAGGCGCCCGCTAGATCCGATCTAGCGGGCGTGGTTCGGGGGCGAAATGTCGGTGGGATCGGCTTGACTGGGGGTCGACGAACGGGGGAGCGCAATGGCACAGGTACGCATCGAGCCGTGGCACGAGGACGACCTCGACCTGCTGCGGCAGCTCAACTCACCGGAGACCCGCAAGCACACCGGTGGCCCGGAGACCGACGAGCAGGTGCTCGCCCGGCACGACAGGTACGTGCACTTCTCGGGCACCGAGCAGGGCTGCATGTTCACGCTGGTGCTGGCGGACGGGGTGCGGGCGGGCAGCGTCGGCTACTGGGCCCGCGAGTGGCGCGACCAGCCGGTGTACGAGCTGGGCTGGGCGGTGCTGCCCGCGTACCGGGGGCAGGGGCTGGCCACTGCGGCGGTGCGCGCGGTGCTGGACGTGGCCCGCGCCCGACGGGACCGGCACTACGCCCACGCCTACCCCTCGGTCGACAATCCCGCCTCGAACGCGGTGTGCCGCAAGGCCGGCTTCACGCTGCTCGGCGAGACCGGTTTCGAATACCCGCCGGGGCAGATGATGCGGGCCAACGACTGGCAGCTCGACCTGACCGCCCCACCGACAGCGAGCTGAGGTCGGCGGGGCGGCCGGTGACAGGTCACCAGGTGGTGTCGAGGCGGTGCCGTTGCTCGGCGGTCAGCTCCAGGTCAAGCGCTCACCGTCACCAGGGCAGCACGCCGTACCCGCCGCCCGCGTCCATCTGGAAGCCCCAGAGCAGCCCGCTCGGCCCGTCGGCCGGCAGGGTGGCCAGGTGCACGCTCACCTCGGCGCCCTGCTCGGCCGTGCGGAAGCCGCTGTTGCCGTTGAGGTCGGTGGCGCAGTAGCCCGGGTTCGCCGCGTTCACGGTGATCGGGGTGTCCCGCAGCTCCTTGGCGTACATCGCGGTGAGCATGTTCAACGCCGCCTTCGACGACGGGTACGGCACTGAGGTCAGCTCGAACAGCGCGCCGGCCGGGTCGGTCATCAGGGCGATCGAGCCGACCTCGCTCGACACGTTGACGATCCGGGCGGCCGGCGCCCGGCGCAGCAGTGGCAGCATCGCGTTCGTCACCGCCACCACCCCGAAGACGTTCGTCTCGTACAGCCGGCGCAGCGTCGCCACCGTCGTCTCGCTGGGCAGCCCTCGTGCGCCGTCGGCGAGGACGAGGCCGGCGTTGTTGACCAGCACGTCCAGCCGGCCGTACTCCGCCTCCACCCGCTTCGCGGCGGCCGTCACCGACTCGGCGTCGGTGATGTCGAGCGGGAGGAACACGGCGTCCGCGCCGCCGTCGCGCAGTTCCCGTTCGGCTGCCCGACCCCGCTCGGCGTCCCGGGCGCCCACCAACACTGTCATCCCCTGGGCGCCGAGCTGCCGGGCGGTGGCGAAGCCGATTCCCTTGTTGGCCCCGGTGATCAGGGCGATCGTGTTCGTCATGACGAAGAGCGTGGCCGCGCCGACGGCGTCCCGGGAGAGACGGGCCGAGGCTGGGACCGGTGGTACCACCCTGGCCGGCCCGGGTCGAGGCATGCTGGGGTCATGACGAGCAGCGGGTTGCGGCGTGACGAACTGGCGGCGTTCCTGCGTGCCCGCCGCGCCCGGCTGCGCCCCGCCGAGGTCGGGCTCCCCGAGGGCGAACGCCGACGTACCCCCGGCCTGCGCCGGCAGGAGGTCGCGCAGCTCGCCGGGATGTCGATCGACTACTACATCCGGCTGGAGCAGGGCCGCGGACCGCACCCGTCCCGGCAGGTGCTCGCGTCGATGGCCCGGGCGCTCATGTTGAGCCGGGACGAGCGCGAGTACCTGTTCCGGATCGCCGGGGAGAACCCGCCGTCCACCGTCGGTCCGAGCCGGGAGGTGACTCCGGGGCTGCGGCACCTGCTCGACGCCATGACCGAGACCCCGGCGTACCTCGTCGACGCCGCGTACCACGTGCTGGCCTGGAACCGCCTGGCCACGTACTTCGTGGGGGATCTCGCGGCAGTGCCCGGCGCGGACCGCAACATGATCCGCTGGACGTTCCGGCAGCCGGCGACCAGCGCCCACTGGACCGATGCCGAGGTGATCCGATTCGTGCGAAGCACTGTCGCGGACCTGCGGGCCGCCTACGGGCGCTACCCGGCCGACCCGGCGATCCGTGATCTGGTCACCGAGCTGCTCGGCACCTCACCCCGGTTCGCCCGGCTCTGGGCCGAGCACGACGTCGAGGAACGCCGACCGGTCGTCAAGCGGGTGCCGCACCCCGAGCTGGGGCCGTTGGAGTTCGAGTGCCGCGTCCTGCTGGTGCCGGAGACCGACCAGCGGATGATCGTCTACGTCCCCGAGCCCGGATCGCCGACCCACGCGGTGTTCCGTCGGATCGCCGAGCGCGTCGGCTCCTGAGCGCCGGGAACAGCGTGATTGACCCGCCGGAAACAGCGTGATGCCTCACAGTCATCAAGATGACTCTGAGGCATCACGCATTCAGGAGACCTGCCCGCCGAGCGGCGGGCTCAGGTCAGCGGGGGACGTAGGCGAAGGTGTCCGGGTTCGGGCCCTGCCGGCCGGCCTCGCCCTTGTCCAGCGCGGTGATCCGCTCCATCGCCGCGTCGTCCAGCTCGAAGTCGAAGATCCGGGTGTTCTCCTCGATCCGCTTCGGGGTGGTCGACTTCGGGAAGATGATGTCGCCGCGCTGCACGTGCCAGCGAAGCACCACCTGAGCCGGGGACCGGTCGAGCTGCCCGGCGATGTCGACCACCGTCGGATCGTCGAGCACCTTGCCCTGCGCGATGGGCGACCACGCCTCGGTGAGGATGTTGTGCGCGCGACCGTAGGCGCGGACCTCGTCGTTGGTGAAGTACGGGTGCGCCTCGATCTGGTTGACCGCCGGCACGACGCTCGCCTCGTCGGCCAGCCGCTCCAGGTGCGACACCTGGAAGTTCGACACGCCGATCGAGCGGGCCCGGCCGTCGCGCTGGAACTCCTCCAGCACCTTCCAGGTCGAGACGTAGTCGCCGTCGTACAGGGTCGGCAACGGCCAGTGGATCAGGAACAGGTCGATGTGGTCCATCTTCAGCGCCGCGAGGGTCGAGTCGAACGCCTTGCGGGCGTCGTCGGGGCGGTGGAAGCCGTTGTTGAGCTTGCTGGTCACGTAGACCGAGCCCCGGTCGAGGCCGGACATCCGTACCGCCTCGCCGACCTCGGCCTCGTTGCCGTACATCTCAGCGGTGTCGATGTGCCGGTAGCCCACCTCGAGGGCGGTGGTCACCGCCGAGACGGTGTCCTTCGGCTCGATCTGGAACACCCCGAAGCCGAGCTGCGGAATGGTGGTGCCGTCATTCAGGCTGATGTCGGGAATCGTGATTGCCACTGCGGCTCCTTCGCGTCTTCGTTTCCTGTCATCCATACCCGTGCGGGTGGACGATCCACCGCCCAACCGGAGGTGACGAACGCAACGGCGGACCGGTTCACCCGGTCGTGTCGAACAGCACCGGCCACGGCCGTGCCGCCGGCACCGACGTCACGGGCGGCGCGGGCACTGTGGGCTCGGCGGCGGCCAGCACCTCCGCGGCGAGTTGGCCGAACATCGCCGCCGCCGGGTGCGCCGACCGGTCCGGCCAGGCCCCCGAGGTGCGCTTGGCCAGCGGCGCGTCGGTGATCGGCCGCCAGGCCATCCGGGGTTCCCGGCGGGCCACAGCCGCCGGTTCCACTGCCACTCCGCCGCCGGCCAGCACCAGCCCGCAGAGGAACTCCGGGTTGCGGGCCGGGCGCACCCGGTCCGGGCGCCAACCGTGCTGCCGGCACACCGCCAGCAGGTGGTCGTGCCAGCCGGGGGCGGTGGCGCGGGGAGCGGCCACCAGATCAAGACCGGCCAGCGACGCGAGCGTCACCTCGCGGCCGCGGGCCAGCGGCGAGGTGCGCGGCAGCAGCACCCCCAGGGGTACGTCGACAGGGGCGCCGAAGCGCAGCCCGTCCGCCGCCACCGGGTGGTGGACGAGCCCCACGTCCAGGGTTCGCTCGGTGAGCATCCGCACCTGCTCGGCGGTGGTCAGCTCGTGCAGCTCCACGTCCAGGCCGGGCGCCCGGGTGGCGAGCCCGTCCAGCAGCGAGCGCAACGTCACGGCGGGCGTCTCCGGCGGCACCCCGGCCCGGAGTACGCCCAGCTCACCGGCGCGGATCTGCCCCATCAGGCTGCGGAGTCGACCCTCGCCGGCGAGCAGTTCCTCCGCCTCGCCGAGCAGCAGCTCACCGGCGGTGGTGAGGCGCACCTGGCGGCGGGACCTGTCGAACAGCTCGACGGTCAGCTCCCGTTCCAGCCGCTGGATCGACTGGCTCAGCGGCGGCTGGGCCATCCCGAGCTGTTCAGCGGCCCGGCCGAAGTGCAGTTCGTGTGCGACCACCACGAAGTGCCGCAGGTGCCGGAGCAGATCCACTGCCGGGACCCTACGCCAGCGCTACCGGGGCGGCACTGGTTACCGTGCTGGCGTGGACGTGGAGGAACGCATCGGGGCCATCTTCGCCGCCGTCGGGGTGACGGCCAGCCTGCACGTCGTGGACCTGGACGCCGTCGACCCGGACGCCGTCGGGGGCGGCGGGCTTCGGGAGGTCGGGGTACGGGCCGACGAGCAGGTGGTGATCGCCTCGATCTTCAAGATCCTGCTGGTGTTGGAGTTCGCCCGGCAGGTCGAGGCCGGTCAGCTGGACCCGACCGAGCGGGTGCTGGTCACCGCCGCCGACCGGCTCGGTGGATGGGGTCTGGCCGGCTGCGACGACGACGCCGAGGTGTCGCTGCGCGACCTCGCGTACTTCGCCATGTCGGTCACCGACAACACGGCCGCCGATCTGCTGCTGCGCCGGGTCGGCCCGGACCTGCTGCCGATGCTCGCCGTCGAGCTGGGGCTGACCCGTACCCGGGTCCTCGGTGGCCCTCGGGAACTGGTCGAGATGATGCTCGCCGACGTGGGCGCCCGGACCGAGGCGGAGTTCGCCCGCATCTTCCCCACGCTGCCGGCGGACCGGGTGCGGGCGATGCGGGTCTTCGACCCCGCGCACACCACGTCCAGCACCGCCCGGGAGATCACCCGGCTGCTCACGCTGATCTGGCGGGACGAGGCCGGGCCGGCGGCGGCCTGCGCGATGGTCCGCACCTGGATGGCCCGGCAGATCTTCTGGACCCGGCTGGCCGCCGGTTTCCCGCCCGGCGTCCGGGTCTCCGGAAAGACCGGCACCCTGCCCGGGTTCCACCTGGAGGCCGGGGTCGCCGAATACCCCGACGGCGGCCGGTACGCCATCGCGGTCTTCGCCCGCGCCGAACAGTTGACCCCGCGCCGCATCGACGTGGACCTGGCGATGGGGGAGGCCGCCCGCACTGCCGTCGAGGCGCTGCGCGGCGACTGATTACGCGACCCGCCGAGCGCCGCCGCACCCCTGCTGAGCAGCACCGATATTCGGCGGCGTATCGAAGTCGACGGTCCTTGATCTTGGACCGCGGCCGGGTGCCGCTGGTTGGCTCGTGGTCGACACATCACCCGACCACGGGGAGTACATCCGCATGCCCAGTCTCGACCGCCGACGCTTCCTGCGCGACGCCGCCGCCACCACCGCCCTGGTCTCCGCCGGTGGCCTGGCCGCCGGCGTCGCCACCCCGGCCCAGGCCGCGCCCTCGACCGCCGCAGCCCCCGGGCCGACCGCTCGCCGCAAGGGCGCGGTCAGCTTCCGCTGGTGGGGTACTGCCGGCTGGCGCGTCGACATCGGCGACCGCACCGTTCTCGTCGACCCGTTCCTCAGCCGGATCGACACCGGGCTGTTCACCGGGGCGTTCAAGACCGACACCACGTTGACGGTGCGCACCGACGTGATCGACCCGCGGGTCGACCGGGCCACGACGGTGCTCGTCACGCACACCCACTGGGACCACTTCATGGATGTGCCGTACATCGCCAAGCGCACCGGGGCGCGGGTGTTCGGCACGCTGACCGCGTACCACCTGGGGTTGGCCTACGACGTGCCGTCGACGCAGCTCAGCTCCGTGAAGGGTGGGGAGGTGCTGGACTTCGGCGACCACAGCGTCGAGGTGGTCGGCTCGCTGCACAGCCGCAACCCGTCGTACTCGGTGGCGTTTCCCGGGGTGCGGGTGAGCCCGCCGCCGCAGCCGGCCACCATCGCCGACCTGCCGGAGGGCGACACGCTGGGCTACCTGCTGCGGGTCGACGGCGGGCCGTCGGTCTACTTCACCGGGGCCAGTGACGTCGCCGAGCGGAACCTCACCGGCCTCGCGCCCGACGTGGCGATGGTGGCCATGCAGAACGCCACCACCACCGGCGACTACCTGCCCCGGCTGCTGGAAGGGCTGGACTACCCGAAGGTCGTGGTGCCGGTGCACTACGACAACTTCGAGACGGCGTTGCAGAACCCGCCGCCGGTCGCCCCGACCGACCGCACCCGGCTGAACGAGATGATCGCGGCGGTGCGCCGGATCTCGCCGCGCAGCCGGGTGCTGGTGCCCGAGTACGAGACCGCGTACCACTTCTGAGCAGCGTCGGTGGGGGTCGCCGAGCCGCGACCCCCACCCGGTCAGGAGGCGGCCATCTCCGCCAGGGCCCGCACCGACTTCCAGTTGCGGGAGGTGGACACCACGCCGAGCTTCTTCTCCAGGTACGCGTTCGTGAACTTCGACCGCCCGTAACCGCCGTCGACGTAGTGCAGGAACACCTCACGGCCGGTCACAGTGAACGACACGTTCTCGCCACCAGGCACGGCCAGGGCATCCGCTGTGGACTTCTCCGGTGCGGTGGCGAGGAAGGCCACCAGCAGCCGCGTCGGGTCGTCCTCCCGGTCGGCGTACGGGTTGCCGCCGGCGATCGCCGCCAGCTCCCGGGCGCTGCGTACCAGCACCGGCACGGTCAACGCCAGCTCGTCGGTCAGCGCCCGCGCGATGCCGGCGGCCAGCTTCTCCGCGTCGCGCACCGAGCTGCCGAAGGCCACGTTGCCGCTCTGCAGGTACGTCTGGACGTCCTCGTGCCCGAGGTCGGTGACGATCCGACGCAGGTCGGCCATCGCCAGCCGGGTGCTGCCGACGTTCACCCCACGCAGCAGTGCGACGTAGCGGGTCATGGCTCCTCCGTCCACATGGGTACGACGTCAGCCTAGCGGTGTGCGCGGAGCTGTCGGACGGGATCGATAAGCTCCCACCGCCGGATGCCACTGAGCGAATCGCCGGTCTTCCCTGGAGGTCAACTTTGATCCGTTCCCGCTTTGCCGTGGCGATCGCCGTCGCCGCAGCGACAGCGATCGTGGGGCTTCCCACGACCGCACACGCCGACGAGATCCCGATCGTCACGTCTGCCCACAGCGACTACGACCTCGATCGGGGCACGTTGCTGGTGTCCATCACGTCGCCCAGCGACGTCACCGATGTCCGTGCGCACATCCGCGAGTACAACACCGGGGCGGAGGTTGCCGTTCAGGAGGACTTCTACCTCCAGTCCGGCACCGAGCGTGACGGCGTGTGGCGATCCAACCCGATCATCCTCGACAAGCTCGGCTACTACCGGGTCGACGTGGAGGTCACCGACGAGGCCGGTCACCACGTCACCCAGACCGATGCCGGCGACCTGGACTACTCGGTGGTCACGTTCTTCGACAACGTCACGCTGAACCGCACCACTGTGACCTATGAGAACCGCAACGTGACAGTGCGGGGATGGCTCAAGGGGCGCTGGCCGGGCAGCGGCGAGATCAGGTCCCTGGGGAGATTCCCCATGACGGTGAACGCCGACTTCAGTTGGGACGCGGTCACCACCAGGGCCGACGGTTCCTTCACCGGCACTGTCACGATCGGCCGCAAGGACGTGCAGGTGTACGCGAACTACCGCTATGACAACGACCATCTCTTCCACGGCTCGTCGCGTTCGGCCGAGACCGCCATCACGATCACCAAGCGGCCGATGCGGATCACCATCGACACGGACCGACCCAAGATCCTCAAGGATGAGAACGTCACGGTGAGCGGTCGGCTGACCTGGCGGACGCCGGAGGGCTGGGTGCCGGTGCCCGGTGTGGAGCCGGGGGTTTCCCTCTGCATGAGCGCCGACTACTGCCGCACGTACCTCGGCTCCGCCACCACGGACGCGGACGGTCGGTACTCACTGACCACCTCGCCGTACGAGACCGGCCGCCTCCAGGTGGGTTACTCGATGGACGACGACTTCGTCAGCGCCGCGGTCGCCAGCACGAACATCTCCGTGCTGCAACCGGCCGCGTTCCGCAGTTTCTCGGCGGCCCGGGAGAACGCGACGACTGTGACGCTCAGCGGCGAGATGGAGTTCAACGGCGGGTTGTCCCCGGGGACGGTGCCGCTGAAGGTGCAGTTCTCGGCGACCGGCGACGACGACACCTGGGGCACCCAGGCCACCATCTACGCTGGCGGCAGTTACGACTTCGCCACGTCGATCTACCGGAAGACGGCTGGGTTCTGGCGGGTCGTCTACCCCGGCACCTCTACCGACTTCCAGTCGGCGACCAGCGCGTCGGTGTACGTCAGCTGATCTCGATGGGGCGCGGGGGCGTCCAGATCGGATGTTCCCGCGCCCTCGTCGACACACGACCTCGCTACCCCGACCGGTGGGGACCCACCAGGCCCGTCTCGTACGCGACGATGACCAGTTGCGCCCGGTCGCGTACCGCCAGTTTGGTCAGCAGCCGCCCGACGTGCGTCTTGACGGTGGCCTGGCTGAGGTTGAGGTGCGCGGCCAACTCCGCGTTGGACAGGCCCCGGGCGATCAGCGCGAGGACCTCCCGTTCCCGATCGGTCACCCCGTCGAGCTGGCGGGGCAGCGGCCGGGTCGGCTCCGGCTGCCGGGCGAACTCGTCGATCAGCCGGCGGGTCACCGTCGGCGCGAGCAGCCCCTCCCCGGCGGCGACCACCCGGATCCCGGTCAGCAGATCCGCCGGTGGGGTGTCCTTGAGCAGGAACCCACTGGCCCCGGCGCGCAGCGCCCCGTAGACGTACTCGTCGAGGTCGAACGTGGTCAGAATGATGACGCGGGTGTCGGCCGTCGCCGGGTCGGCGCAGATCCGCCGGGTCGCCTCGATGCCGTCCATCTCCGGCATCCGGACGTCCATCAGCACCACATCCGGCCGGTGCTGCCCGGTCAACGCGACAGCTTCCACGCCGGTGCCCGCCTCACCGACAGTGGTGCAGTCCGGGCTGAGATCGACCAGCAACCGGAAACTGCCGCGCAGCAACGCCTGGTCGTCGACGATCAGCACGCGGATCATGCGGCCACCCGGTAGGGGAGGCTGGCCGTCACCGCGAAGCCACCGTCGGGGCGGGGCCCGGCGCGGAACTCCCCGCCGTGCAACGCCACCCGTTCCCGCATGCCGATCAACCCGTGCCCCTCCCCGCCGAGCAGGACCGGCCGCTGGCCGTCGTCGGCCACCTCCACCCGCACCTCGTCGGGCAGGACGGTCACCGTGGCCCGGCAGGAGGCCGGCGCCGCGTGCTTCACCACGTTCGTCACCGCCTCCTGCACGATCCGGTACACAGCGAGGCCCACCGACTCCGGCACCGCGCCCGCCGGCTCGTCCCGCCGCACGTCGAGCTGCACGTCGACCCCGCCGATCGCCGCCTGCCGGGCGAGGAGGGGCAACTCGTCCAGCCCTGGCGTCGGCGCGTACGGGCTGTCCTCGCGCAGCACGCCGAGCACCCGACGTACGTCGGTCAGCGCGGTGCGGCCGGTCTCCTCGATGACCCGGAGCGCGGCACCCGCCTCACGGGGGTCGGCCTCGGCGACGTGGTTGGCGACGGCCGCCTTGACCACTATGAGGCTGAGCGTGTGCGCGACCACGTCGTGCAGCTCACGCGCCACCCGCAACCGCTCCTCGGTGGCAGCCTGACGAACGAGCTGGTCACTCTGCCGGGTGGCGAGGGCTCGTCGCTCCCGGATCTGCCAACCGATCACCCAGGCCGGCGCGACCATGACGGCGGCGTAGGCGACAGCGCCGGTCCGCGACCAGAGGTCCCCCGCGGTCAGCACCAGGCCGACGCTCACCAGCGCCAGGCAACCGGCGGCGCAGAGCAGCGACCGGCGGGTGGGCGTCGCCACGGCCACCGTGTAGAAGGACAGTCCGATGGCGAGCGCCGGTGCGGCGGCGGCGAAGTTGGGGATCACCCCGGTGATCAGGGCGACGGTGGCGACGGAGCTGATCCCGACGGCCACCGCCATCGGCCACCGTCGCCGGACGGCCAACGGCAGCCCGAGGGTCATCCCGACCAGCACCGACACCCAGAGCGGCTCGCGTACGCCACCGTGCAGCGGCGACTCCAGCGCGGCGTACGGGCAGAGCAACCCGCCGACGGCAACCGCCAGCAGGGCGTCCACCGTGTACAGGTCCACCGGCCGCATCCGTCGGGTCAACAGGAGAGCAGTCACCAGTCGAACGGTAACGATCGGCTGGATCGACCGCGTCCGCCTGTGGGCCGTCATCCCCGAGGACGACGTACCGGTGCTGCCGGGCCTGCGAATCCACCCGGGGGAGGGCCGGAAAGTGCCCGCTCCGGCACGACGCGCCGTACCCCCCGCGTTCGGGACCGTAACGGTCATGACCACAGACACGGTGACAGTGACGGGGCTGCGAGCGGTGTACGGCACCGGCACCCGGCGGGTTACGGCGCTCGACGGCGTGACCACGCGCTTCGCGAGCGGCACGTTCACGGCGGTGATGGGGCCCTCCGGCTCGGGAAAGTCGACACTGCTGCACTGCGCGGCGGGGCTGGACCGCCCGACCGAGGGAACCGTCACGATCGACGGCACCCGCCTCGACAACCTCAGTGAGGACGCGCTGACCCGGCTGCGGCGCGACCGGATCGGCTTCGTCTTCCAGGCGTTCAATTTGGTGTCCACGCTGACCGCCGCGCAGAACGTCGAGTTGCCGTCGCGCCTGGCCCGCCGTCGCCCGCCAGCCGGGGACGTGATCGCCGCCCTCGACGCCGTCGGTCTCGCCGACCGGGCCGGGCACCGGCCGAGTGAGTTGTCCGGCGGGGAACAGCAGCGCGTCGCCGTGGCCCGAGCGTTGATCACCCGCCCGGCGGTGGTCTTCGCCGACGAGCCGACCGGGGCGTTGGACAGCGCGTCCTCCCGGCAGGTGCTCCGGCTGCTGCGGGCACTCGTCGACGACCACGGGCAGACCGTCGTGATGGTGACCCACGATCCCGCCGCCGCCGCGTACGCCGATCGGGTCCTCCTGCTGGCCGACGGCCGCGTCGTCGACGAGCTGACCGGCGGGTTCACCGCCGCCGCCGTCGCCGCCCGGATCGCCCAGCGGGAAGCCGTCGCGGAGTCGTCGTGCTGAGTGTCCGGCGGTCGACCAGCGCCTTCGTGGCCGTGGCCATCGGGGTCACGCTTGTCGCGGCGGCCACCCTGCTGCTCGCCTCCGGCCGCCCGCAGGTGCCGGACCGGCTGGCGCGGGCGGCGGTCGTGGTGCAGAGCCCCGAGGCGGGTGCGTCCGCTGAGGAGTTCGTGCCGACCCGGCCCTGGTCGGCCAGCGCGGCGGCGGAGTTGGTCGGCAGGCTGGCCGGTCTGCCGGACGTGGTAGCGGCGGTGCCGGACCGCACCTTCTACGCCCAGCCGCTCGTCGACGGCCGGCCTTCGGCCGCCGACACCCGGCGCGAGGACGCCTACCAGGGGCACGGCTGGTCCAGCGCCCAACTGGGTGGGCTGCGCCTCACGGCTGGCGAGCCACCCCGCCGGCCCGGCGAGGTGGTCGTCGACAGCGCGCTCGGACTGCGCGCCGGCGCACCGGTCACACTGCTGACCGCGGCGGGCCCGGAGTCGTACACCGTCACCGGTCTGGTCGACGGACCCGGCGTCCACGTCGCGGACGAGGTCGCCGCCGCGCTCGCGCCCGGCGTGCGGGCCATCGGGCTGGTGCTCGCCCCGGACGCCGACCCCGAGCGGGTCGCCACGGCGGCTCGCGGAGTCGTCGGCGGCGACGGACTGGTGTTCACCGGTGCCGCCCGTGGTGCGCTGGAGCCGCGCGGCGACGCCCGTACCCGGTGGATCGGCATGCAGGTGCTCGCCGCCACGGCGGCCCTCGCCGGCTTCGTCACGGTGTTCGTGGTCGCCTCCACCTTCGCGTTCACCATCGCGCAGCGCCGCCGTGAGCTGGGTCTGCTGCGCGCCGTCGGTGCCACCGGGGGCCAGGTTCGCCGGATGGTGTACGCCGAGGCGCTCGCCGTCGGCGTCTCGGCGGGGTTCGTCGGCCTGCTGGTGGGCGCGGCGCTCGCCCCGTTGCTGGGTCGGCTGCTGGTCGACGTCGGCTTCGAACCGTCGACCTTCCGGGTCCGCTACGAACTCTGGCCGATCGCGGTCTCGCTCGCGGCCGGGCCGGTGATCGCGGTGCTGGCCGTCTGGTCGGCGTCCCGCCGGGCGGCGCGGGTCCGCCCGTTGGAGGCGTTACGCGAGGCTGCTGTGGAACAGCGACCGGTAGGGCGGGTGCGCGCCGCCACCGGGGTGCTGCTCCTCGCGGCGGGGGCCGCGCTCAGCCTCGGCACGGCGACCGCCGACGAGGCTCGGGTGGGGGCGCAGTACGCGCTCTACGCGGTGATGGCGTTGGTGGCCGGCACCACGGTGCTCGCCCCGGTGGTGGTCGGGCCGCTGGTGCGCCTGCTGCGTTCTCCGGTGCGTCGGCCCGGTGGCGCGATCGGGATGCTGGTCCGGGGCGGGGCATTGACCGCGACCCGGCGGACCGCCGCCATCGCCGCGCCGGTGCTGCTCACTGTCGCGTTCGCGGTGCTGGTGTCCGGGATGGTGCGCACCAGCACCGCCGCGTACGCCGCGGGTCGGGCGGATAACGTGAACGCCGGCTGGATCGTCGTGCCGGACCGCGCACCCGGCCTGTCCGACCGGGCCGTCGCCGCGACCGGTGGCACCGCGCTCCTGCCGACCACCGTCTACCGCACCGACCCCGGAACGTCGCCACCGGACCGGCCGATGACAGCGCTCGGCGTGGACCCGGAGGGCTTCGCCGCCGCGAACCGGGTGCTCACCGTCGTCGCCGGTTCGCTGAACGACCTGAGGGGCGACGACACGGTGGTGGTCACCGCCTCGGCGAACCGCCTGCCGTCGGAGCCGTACCCGGTGGTCTTCGCCGACGGGACGACGGTGCCGTTGCGCGTCGTCGCCGTGGTCGACGACACCTCGATCCCCGGCGACCTGCTGGTGCCCCGGGCCGTGGTGCGGGCGCACGACCCGTCGGCGCTGACGTCCACCGTGTACGTCCGGGACCGCATCGATCCACCGGTCGGCGCGCGGATCCTCGACGTGCCGGGCTGGGCGGCCGAGGCGGACGCCGCCGAGGACCGCCTCGTCTGGCTCTTCACACTGCTGCTGATCGGGGTGTCCGCCGGCTACGGGGCCGTCGCGGTGGCCAACACGCTTCTGCTGGCCGCCGCCGGCCGCGCCGCGGACCTGCGGCTGATCCGGATGGCCGGGGCGACCCGACGGCAGGTCATCTGGCTGGTCACGGCGGAGTCCGTGCTGGTGGTCCTGATCGGCGCGCTGCTGGGTGGGGCTGTCGCGTTCGTCGGTCTGCTCAGCATCAGCGCCGGCCTCGCCGAGCAGGTCGGTGCCCCCGTCGACCTGGTGATGCCATGGTCGGTGATCGCCGGGGTGGTGGGGCTGTGCCTGCTGCTCGCGGTGCTGTCCAGTGTGTTGCCGACGTGGCGGCTGCTGCGCCACCGTCCCGCCCGGTCACCGGTGGGCCTCGTCGGATGACAGCGCCCCCCGCGCGGACGATGGGCCAGCTACCGTCCATGGATGCGATTCGCGCGCCCGGTCGGGCTGATCCTCTCCGCCGCCGCCGTCGCGCTCTGGGCGTACGGCATGACCACGTGGCAGCCGCTGACCGAGCCGCTCGGCCCGTGGTCGGAGCACCTGCCGGGCAACAACGCCTACTGGGCGCGCGACCTGCGGTTCATGGCGATCATGGCGGTGCCGCTCGGGTTGGTGCTGGCCGGGCGGGGGCAGATGCGGTGGAGCGGCCCGGCTGTGGTGCTGGGCGGCTGCTGGATCGCGGCCGACGTGGCTGTCGACCGGGCCGACCTGATCGGCGTCGGCGCGACGGTGCGCCTCGCCGTCGCCGGCTACGCCGTGCTCGGCGTGGTCGCGGCGCTGCTGCTGTGGTGGGAGCGTGCCGTGCCGCCAATGGGGGAGCCCGATACGGAGTCGGCACGGGAGCGCGGCGCGACTCCGGCCACCAACCGGCGGGTGTTGACCGGCGCCGCCTGTGTGGCCGGGGTCCTGACGCTGGTGGCGGCCGGAATGGAGTCACCGACCGACCGGGAGCCGGAACTGCACCAGGGTGCGCTGGCCACGGCGGCGCTGCTGGTGGCCCTGGCTGTCGGTGCCGCGTTGGCGGCCGCTCCGGTGCGGACCCGGGTTCGCGTCGGGCTGGCGGCCGGCCTCACAGTGGTGGCAGTGCTCGGCGTCGGGTGGGTCCGTGCCACAGCGCCCGGCACACGCCTCCTGCCGGAGGCCGCTCTCGGGGCGGTGCTGCTCACCGGAGTCACACTCCTGGCCTGGGACTGGCCGGGCGGGCGGCCGATCTGGCGGCACCACGCCCTGGCCGCGCTCATCGCGCTCGTGGGTCCGGTGGTGTTCCTGGTGGCCACGGCCATCTCCATGATGATCCTGATGCCGATCGGCGCGGCGTTCACCGCGCTGGCCGGCAACAGCCCGATCAATTCCGCCGACTCCGATCTACTGGTCTCCCTGGTCGGGCTGCTCGCCGGGTTGGGAATGGCAGTGCTGCTGGCGCGGCCGAGCGTCGAGGACCGTCGGCAGCTCCGCTAGCTCACTCGACGACCGGCAGCACCACCTCGTTGCGGCGCAGGAACCACGGCTTCCACGGCGGGTCGAAGCGCGCGTACCGGATGGCACCTGTCGGTTGCAGCCCGGCCGCGGTCACCGACCGGCCGAGCATGGTGGCCCGCTCGCTGAACGCCTGCTCCGTCCACCGCCCGGAGAACCGCATCGCCGCCGCCAGCCGCGCCGGGATCTCGCGGATCCGCACCCGGGCGTCCACCGGCTCGGGCACTGTGGCGGCGGTGAAGCTGGCCGGCATGACGAACTGGATCAGGTACGCGCCCGGCCACTCACCCTCGATCTGCACCACTGGCACGGTCATGGCGATCTTCTCCGAGCCGCTGGCCGCCGCGATCGGCGGCGCGGCGGAGCCGATCGGGTGCCGGGCCCGATTGGCGCCACCGATGTACGCGGCCAGCGGCCGGAACGCCTCGATCGGCGCCCGGGTGAACGACGCCTGGATCTGCATCTCGGCCACCAGGTGGGCGGGGTACCGACGCAGCTCGAAGCCGGGGTGTCGAGACACCACCCGGTACGGCTGCTGTTCGGTCATCGCGCGGCTCCCAGGGTCTGCTGGGACAGACGCTACCGCCCGTCCGGCTCCCGCTCGGCCGAAGTCGGCCGCTCCGGCCCGGCGGGGAGTGCCCTGGTGGTCAACCGCCAGTACTGCCGCTTGTCCTCGTCGCGCAGCACCACCCCGATCTGCCCCAGCTCGCGGCGCAACTCCCGGGCGTCGTCGCGGCGGTCCCGCTCGATGGCCCGTTCCCGGGCACGCAGCAGCGCGTCCGCGCCGGCCGGCAACCCGGGCAGGTCCAGAACCCACAGCCGGTACGCCGACCGGTGCGGGTCGTCGTCCGCCCAACCCCAGCCGTGCTCCCGGAACGCCGCCGCCAGTTGGGCCGCCGGCAGGTCCGTCGACTCCCGGACCAGTTCCGCGCCGTCGGCGTCCAGCAGCACCAGGTGCTTGTCGGCGAGGAAGACCACCCGGGTGTCGACCCGGGCGATGGTCCGGTTCTCATCCGAGCGGCGCAGCTGGACCTGCGCCCCGTCGACGGTGACGATCAACCGTTCGGCGGTGCCGATCCCGGCGATGACCAGGCCGGCCAGGACGCCCACCCCGATCGTGCCGGCAGTGGCCTGCGGCTCGGGCAGCCGGTCCAACCACTCGATGAGGTCGCTGAACGGCACCCAGGGCAGCCGGGCGAGCCAGCCCGTCGCCGCCGCGAGGAGCCATCCGGCGCCCGCGCCGAGCAGCGGAAAGCCACCCCACAGGACCGCCAGCTCCACCGGGCCGCCGCTGACCACGGTGCGTGGTCGGTAGCCGGCCATGTCCATGGTCAGGACACCTCGCGGCGGAGCGTCCGGAACAGCCCGGCGGCCAGCGGCAAGACCAGCCAGACCAGCAGGGACACCCCCAACCGCGCCCACTGCTCACCGGTGACGGTGCTGGTGAACAGGGGTTCCATCGTCTGGTTGGGGTCAAGCCAGCCGGCCGGCCCGCGCAGCGGCCGGACCACCTCGCTGAGCACCGTCCAGAGGGTCGGCAGCAGCAGGTAGCCGACGATGGCCAGCGGCGGGTTGAGCAGGAGCAGACCGAAGGCGGCACCCATCAGCGCGCCGGCGACCTGGGCGATCGCCGTGTTCAGGATCAGCGGTGCGGTGGCATCCCAGGTGCCCGCGCCGCCCGTCGCGGACGCCACGAGCGTCCCGGCGGCGGCGACGGCCAGGGTGACCAGCAACGAGGCGAGCGCGGCCAGCACCACGGCGATCAGCTTCGCCGTCACCACCCGTTCCCGCCGGGGCACCAGCGCGTACGTCGTGAGAGCGGTGCGCTGGGACCACTCACTGGTGATCGACAAGATGCCCAGCACCGGCAGGAGCACGTTGACCGGCAACAGCGACGGAGCGTAGAAGGTGAAGAAGGTCAGCTCGTCATCCGCGCCGTAGATCAGCAGGAGGATGACGACCGCGACGACGATCAGACCGATGGTGATCAGCAGCCAGCGGCCGGCCCGGGTGTCGACGAGCTTGCGCACCTCCACGGCGCTGAGACGGAGCAACGACGGGCGGCGTACCGGAGAGTGGTGCCGTGGCGCGACGGCGCCGGCGGCGGGCGCGGTGGTGGTGGTCATCGAACGGCCTCCTTGGTCGATTCGCCGGCGGTCAGGGTGAGGAAGAGCTGTTCCAGGCCGCCGCCGCTGGCGGGTCGCAGCTCGGCCAGCGCGACGCCGGCATCGGCCGCCGCCTGGCCGACCGCCTCGGCGTCGGCCTGCACGAGCAGGCCCTCCGAGCTGTCGGCGGCGCTCAGGTTGGCCACCTCCAGCGCCCGACGCAGCGCCGCGTCGTCGCGGGCGCGAACCACAGTGCCGCCCCCGGCCAGCAGCTCGTTCTTGTCGCCCTGGGCCACGATCCGGCCGCCCCCGATCACCACCAGCCGGTCCGCGACCGCCTCCACCTCGCGCAGCAGGTGGGAGGAGAGCAGCACGGTGCCGCCCCGGTCGGCGAAGTCACGCAGCAGGCCGCGCATCCAGAAGATTCCCTCCGGGTCCAGGCCGTTGGCCGGCTCGTCGAGGATCAGCACCCGGGGGTCACCGAGCAGCGCGTGCGCCAGGCCCAGGCGCTGGCGCATGCCCAACGAGTACGCCCGGACCCGACGCTTCGCGGCCACCGCGTTCAACCCGACCAGGTCGAGCTTCGCGGCGACCTCGCGCCGGTCCAGACCCATGGTGTACGCGGACAGCGTCAACGCCTCGCGGCCGGTCCGCCCGGCGTGCTGGGCGGAGGCGTCCAGCAGCACCCCGACCTCGCGCCCCGGGTTGGGCAGCTCCCGGTAGGGGCGCCCGGAGACGGTGGCGCGGCCGGCGGTCGGCGCGGTGAGCCCGCAGATCATGCGCATGGTGGTCGACTTGCCGGCGCCGTTGGGGCCGAGGAAGCCGGTGACGGTGCCCGGCTCGCAGTGGAACGACACGTCGTCCACGGCCGGGTGCGGCCCGTACCGCTTGGTGAGGTTCTCTACGGTGATCATGCGGTTGAGCCTGCCCGCGCCGCCCGGCCATCCGCTGCGGCCACCGGTCGGTGCCGTCTCGACCTTGGTCGATCATCGGATCTCGACTTTGGTAGCTGGTCGTGTCGCCCGTCGGCTGCCTAGCATGGGCGCGTGACCAGCATCGCCGTTCCGGAGCACCCGTGGCTGCTGCCAGGGGAGCTGGTGGTGCCGGCCGAGCGTGTCCGGGAGCGGCCGCGCCGCACCACGCGTGACTGGGTGGTGGATGGCCTGGCGTTCCTGCTCGGGCTGCTGTGGGTGCTGTTCGTCACCTTCGACGCCCTGTCGCCCAACCCAGAGGCGGCGATCGCGCTGCCGCACGACTGGATGGTCGGCGTCGACACGGTGCTCGGGCTGGTCTGCTGCGGGCTGCTCTGGGTGCGTCGGCGGTGGCCGCTCGGGCTGGCCCTGGCCACCCTGCCGCTGAACCTGTTCTCGATGGCCGCCGCCATCCCGCTGTTGATCATCTACTTCACAGTGGTGGTGCATCGCCGGACCGCCGTCGCGGTCGCGGTCACCGGTGCCGGGCTCCTCACCAACCTGGTCTTCAGTTGGACCCGTCCAGATCCGGTGATGCCGTACTGGGCCACTGTGACCTGGGGGGTGGTGATCACCTTCGCGGTGCTGGCCTGGGGGATGTTCGTGCGGGCCCGCCGACAGTTGATCGTGTCGTTGCGCGAGCGCGCCGAGCGGGCCGAGGCGGAGCAGCAACTGCGGATCGCCCAGGCCCGCCACCTCGAACGCACCCGGATCGCCCGGGAGATGCACGACGTGCTGGCCCACCGGATATCGCTGCTCAGCCTGCACGCGGGTGCTCTGGAGTTCCGCCCGGACGCGCCGGCCGAGGAGGTGGCCCGGGCCGCCGGGGTGATCCGGGGCAGCGCGCACGCGGCCCTTCAGGACCTGCGGGAGGTGATCGGGGTGCTGCGCGCCGAGGACGACGGTGCCGGCGACGCCCCCGAGCCGCCGCAGCCCACCCTCGCCGACCTGCCGGCGCTGATCGCCGAGTCGCGGTCGGCCGGGGTGCGGGTCAACGTCAGCGACAGCGTCGCCAGCCCGGGGGAGGTGCCGGCGGCGCTGGGTCGGGCCGCGTACCGGATCGTGCAGGAGGGGCTGACCAACGCCCGCAAGCACGCGGCCGGCGCGGCCGTCACCGTCGATGTAGCCGGCGGGCCAGGCACCGGACTGACAGTGGCTATCGGCAACCGCTGGCCGGTCGGCGTGCCGGCCGGCGGCACGCTGCCGGGTGCCGGCACGGGCCTGGTCGGCATCAGTGAACGGGTCACCCTGGCCGGTGGGCGGCTCGCCTACGGTCGGGACGACAGCGGTGACTTCCGGCTGGCCGCCTGGCTGCCGTGGCCGGCGTGACCAGCCCCGCCGGACCGCCGGACGCGACCGGGCCGGCCGGAGTGGCCGGGCCGCCGGTACGCGTGCTGATCGTGGACGACGACGCGTTGGTCCGGGCCGGGCTCTCGATGATCCTCGGCGGTCTGCCGGACCTGGCCGTGGTCGGCGAGGCGGCCGACGGTGGCGAGGTGCCGGCGGCCGTCGCCGCGTACGCCCCGGACGTGGTGCTGATGGACATCCGGATGCCGCGGGTCGACGGGCTGACCGCCACCGAGGCGCTGCGTGCCCAACCGCACCCGCCGGAGGTGCTGGTGCTGACCACCTTCGACGCCGACGAACAGGTCCTGCGGGCGCTCCGCGCCGGGGCGGCCGGTTTCCTGCTCAAGGACACCCCGCCGGCGGAGATCGTGCGCGCCGTACGCCGGGTCGCGGCGGGCGAGGCGACGCTCTCGCCGACGGTGACCCGGACGTTGATCGCCCACGTGACCGCCGCCGCCCCCGGCCCGGTCGGCCCGGATCCGCGCCGGGAACGGGCGCTGCGGCTCCTCGCCGGGCTCAGCGAGCGGGAGCGGCAGGTGGCGGTCGCGCTCGGGCGGGGTCACACCAACGCGGAGATCGCGGGGGAGTTGTTCATGAGCGTGGCGACGGTGAAGGCCTACGTGTCCCGACTGCTGACCCGGTTGGAGCTGAACAACCGGGTCCAGGTGGCCCTGCTCGTGCACGACGCCGGCCTCGTCTGACGGCCGGTCGCGCCGGCCTGTCGGCGGACGATCTGCTTACCGCGTACCGGAATTGAACTTTCGTCCGGTGTCCGCCGTACCCATGGCCGAGGATGTCGGTGCGGTAGGTCCGCCGTACCGCTGCCGAACTGCGGGAGGCCTGCCGTGCGAGTTGGTGAGCAGTCGACGGATCCCATCGATCAGGTACTGGGTGAGGTGCCAATGCCGGCACCACTGACCCCGGAGGATGTCCGGCTCGCGGTCCGGGCGGTGGTAGTGCACACCGCCGAGGAGTGGCCCACCGGGCCGCTGTGCCGCAACGACGGCGCTTCCTACCCGTGCCGACTGCACCGCTGGGGGCGTCGGGTGTTGGAGGCACACGGGCTCAACGAGCGGCAGATCGAAGCGTTGATCCGGCATGGCAATCCGTTCGTGCACGTGCCGTTTCCGTTCACGGCGACCGGGCCGTCGCGGCAACAGGCCGCGCGGGCCGTCCCCCAGGGGGTACGGCCCACCGCTACCGGCCGGCCGGTGACTCCCCCCGTCACCGCGCCGCGCTGGCCCCGGGCGAGCTGAGCGCGCTGTCCCCCTCCGCCCACACGACCCGGGGCGACACGACGTCGGCCCGGCGCGGAGATTCCCCCCTCCGCGTCGGACCGACGTCGCTCTGAGCGGTCGACTCAGTTGCCGACCCCGCAGTCCGGGGCGGACCAACTCGTCGTGTTCGAGCTGTCGTCGCTGTTGTTCTCCCGGCGTGAGTCGACGTGCACGTGGTCGTCGTGGTCGGGGTAGCCCGGCCCGTAGATCCCACTGAAGCCGTTGTTGCGGGCGCCGCGGGCGACCTGGCACAGCGAGGACGTCCGTGAGGTCACGTCGGCCGCGTTGCCGTACAGGTGTTGGCTGTCGGACGCGCCGCCGACCTGGTTGTTGCAGGCGCGACTGCGGTATCCGCTCGACACGTAGAGCGGCTTGTCGCCGAGGCTCTTGCGCAGCGCCTCCAGCTTCCACATGGTGCGCAGCGCGTTCTGCTTGGTCTGGTTCGCCGACAGCGGGCCGCCGCTCCACCCGCTTTCGCCGCACCCGTTGTCCAACTCGCCGTAGGTGAAGTGCGCGGGCGTGCAGTCGTTGTCCTGGAGTTGGTAGAGCTTGGCGAAGGTCTGTGGGCCGGCGATGCCGTCGGCGCGCAGCCCGTACGCCTGCTGGAACCGCTTGACCGCGGCGGCGGTCTTCGGCCCGTAGCGGCCATCGTTCTCCACGATGTCCCGGTAGCCGGCCCACCCGGCGACCCGGATCTGCAACTGGCGGACGTCATCGCCGGACCGCCCCTGGCTCAGGGTGCGGTTCCAGGTGTAACAGCCGTCCGCGTGCGCCGCCGGTGCGGCGACCACCGTGGCGATTACGGCCCCTGGCAGTGCCAGGGCGAATGCGACGGCGACCCGCTTCAAGGTGTTTACGCGCACAGAAGTCCTCCCGATAGGAGAGCGAATGGGGTGGCTCCAGGACATCGACCGAGAAGTCCCGTGATTTCCACCCTCGCACTGATCAGTGCCGTTGGAGGTGGTTAACGAGAATCGTGCTCACAATCCGCTGTGGCTGGGTATTGGCTGGGAATTCGGCTGATTTGCGAAACAGCCATTTCCGGCCGATCACCCCTCCTGCGGCCAAGCGCACCGAACGTCGCAATCTGCCACACGCAGGGTGATGTTCCCGGGGTGATCGGGGCCGGTAACGTCAGCCCCGGGTGGCGGACTGGCGGAGGTGCACGTGGCACGCGGTGGCGTCTTCTGTGTCGAGGGTCAGTGGCACCGTGACCTCAACGAGCGGGGCTCGGTGCTGCCCACGCTCGAGCTGCTGGAGCGGCTGGGCAAGATCCGGTTCATCCACAAGGACGCGGCCACCCGCGACGAGCTGTTCTACTTCCTGGACCGTTGGCTGCTCAAGCAGTACGCCGACCACCGGGTCGGCTTCTTCGCCATGCACGGCGAGCCGAGCCGGCTCTGCCTCACCGACTGGCAGTCGGTGGAGCTGAACGAGGTGGCCGAGCTGATGGCCGGCCGCGCGGAGGGGCGGCGACTCTATTTCGGCAGCTGCTCGGTGCTGCGGGCCTCGGACGCGGTGCTGCGCGAGTTCCTGGAGGTCACCGGAGCCGCCCTCATCTGCGGTTTCACCCGGGAAGTCGACTGGGTCGAATCGGCGGCCTTCGAAACCGTGCTCCTCGACGTGCTCGCCAACGGCCAGCGCCACAATGCCGCCGAGCTGCGGATGGGCTCCGCCCACTGGGCGCCGCTCGCGTCGTACCTCGGCTTTCGGGTGATCTACGCCAACGGTCGGGCCTGGCGTCCGTCCGGCCGTCCCCGGGTGCCCACCCAGGAGGCGCGCCGCGCCGCGGCCCGACCCCGCTGACCCGCCGCCGCCGCTGCGCCCGCACCCTGGTAGGAACGGGGGATGGCACGCAGCATCGCAAGGAACACCCGGGTCGACCGGGACGGCCTGCTCGACTTCCTCCGGCCGCGACACCGCGTCGTGCTGATGACCACCCGGGCGGACGGGCGACCGCAGTCCTCCCCGGTCTCCGCCGGGGTCGACGGGCAGGGGCGACTGGTCGTCTCCACCTACCCCGAGCGGGCCAAGGTGAGCAACCTCCGCCGCGACCCCCGGGTCTCGGCCTGCGTGCTCAGTGACGACTGGAACGGCCCCTGGGTGCAGATCGACGGCACCGCCGAGGTGCTCGACCTGCCCGAGGCGCTGGAGCCGCTCGTCGAGTACTTCCGCAGCATCTCCGGTGAGCACCCGGACTGGGACGACTACCGGGCGGCGATGGTGCGTCAGGGCAAGTCGCTGATCCGGATCACCATCGACGCCTGGGGCCCGATCGCCACCGGTGGCTTCCCGGCCCGTCTCGCCGACTGACCCCTCGTTCGGTGGATCCACCGGCTGGTGCGCATCGACTACGGTGAGCCAAGCAAGATCCACTGACCCGAACGGGGACCCATGAACAATCCTTCCGTCCCTCGCCGGCTGCTCGCCTGGGCGGTGCCGGCCACCCTCGCGTTCGCCGTCGTCGCGCCGGCCCTGCCGGCTCAGGCCGCCCCGGCCAACACCCCGACCCCGGCCGTCGCCGGCCCGGTCGACAAGGACCTCAACGGCGACGGCGTACCCGACCTGGTGACCGTCGGCGGCACCACGACGGGCCTCGCCTCCGGCGTCTGGGCGGCGCGGGGTCGGGTCGACGCGACCACCGGCGTCGGCACCGGCCGCGTGAAGGTCCCGGCCGTGAACATCGGCGTCCACGGCAACGGGGTCTCCGGCAACGAGATCCCGGCCGCGGACTTCGACGGCGCCCAGGTGATCACCGGACGCTTCTTCGGCACCGCGAACCAGGACTTCCTGGCCTACTACCCGGGTGGCGTCAACGCCGGAGGCGGCAGCTTCATCGCGGGCGTCGGCGACGGCACGATGGTGAACCCGTACCGCGGCAGCGGACAGGTCACTCTCATCCGCGATTACCTCCTCGACGAGTACGGCAACTCTCCGATCCAGCTCGTCAACGGGTTCACGGCGGACGGCGTCGACACCGGCATCCCGGACCTGCTGGGCATCGTCGGCGACGCGAGCAACGGTTACCGCCTGGCCTACTACCCAAACGTCTGGGCACCCAGCCTCTACCTTCCGCTGCCGCAGGGCAACGCCACTCCGACCGGCGGCAGCGACTGGCAGAACTGGACCCTGGCCAGCACCGAGCTGGCCTCGGGGGCGGCGTTGGTGCTGCGTAACGCCACCACCGGTGACCTCTACCTCTGGCAGGGCGTCACCATGACCGACAACGGCGACGGGACCGGCGCGCTCGCCTACACGCAGTACCGGCTCGCCTCCGGATGGAACACGGGCGTCGCGATCAGCAGCCTCACCGCCGCCGACCAGAACGCCGACGGCGTGGCGGACCTGTGGGCGGTGTTCCCGGACGGCAGCGTGCGGGCGTACCTGATCTCGAACCTCTCGGCCGGGAAGCCGGCGAAGATCCGGGCGATCCAGGCGCAGCAGCTCCGCTGACCTGAAGTGTGGGGTGCGTCAGCCGCAGGCGACGGACCCCACTCCGGTCAGTCGACCAGGGCGGCGTAGACGAGCTGGCGCAGCTGGGAGCGGAGCGGGTAGGTGCTCGACGGCATCAGCTGCGTGAACAGCAGCGCGGTGATCTCCTCGGCCGGGTCGACCCAGAACGCGGTGCTGGCCACCCCACCCCAGTAGTACTCGCCGACGCTGCTGGGCACCCGGCTGGGGACCGGGTCGTCGACCACCGCGAAGCCGAGACCGAAGCCGATCCCGTCCAGTGTGGTCTCCGCGAAGCCGCCGGTGGACAGGGTGCCCAGGTCCTGACCGCCGGGCAGGTGGTTGCGGGTCATGAACCGCACAGTGCGCGGCCCGAGCAGCCGGACGCCGTCAAGCTCTCCGCCGCGCAGCAGCAGCTGCGTGAACCGGTGGTAGTCGGCGGCGCTGGAGATCAGGCCGCCACCGCCGGAGAGCAGCGCCGGCTTGCTGAACGCGAGCGACCCCAGGCTGTCGTAGCGGACGGCCCGACCGCTGCGCGGTTCCGGTACGTAGAGCGCGGCCAGCCGGTCGGCCTCGTCGCCCTCCACCCACCAGCGGGTGTCGGTCATGCCCAGTGGGCCGAAGATCCGGTCGGCGAAGAACGCGTCGAGGCTCTGCCCGGAGATCACCTCGACGAGTCGGCCGAGCACGTCGGTGGCGACGGAGTAGCCCCACGCCGAGCCGGGCTGGAACAGCAGCGGCAGTTCGCCGAAGGCCGCGCAGGCCCCGGCCAGGTCGACGTCCGCGGGCGGGTACAGGTCGTAGCCGGCGGCCCGGTAGAGCCCGTCGACCACCGAGGTCTGCATGAAGCCGTACGTCAGGCCGGCCGTGTGGGTGAGCAGGTGCCAGACCCGGATCGGCTCGACCGCCGGCACCGTGAACGGCTTGAGCGCCGACCCCTTGGAGTAGACCCGCAGGTCGGCGAACTCGGGGAGCCAGCGGCTGATCTCGTCGGTCAGCTCGAACCGGCCCTCCTCCCACAGCATCATCGCCGCGACCGAGGTGACCGGCTTGGTCATCGAGTAGATCCGCCACAGCGTGTCGGCCTCGACCGGTGCGCCCGACTCGCGGTCGCGCAGCCCGTACGTCGAGGAGTGCGCCACCTCGCCGCGCCGGGTGACCACCACCTGCCAGCCGGCCAGCCGGCCGTCGTCGACGTACCGGCCGAAGTGCTCGTCGATCCGCGCCAGCCGCGTCCTGTCGAAACCGATCTGATCCGGGTCCTTGCTCCGAGCCACACTCACGCCGCCGAACCTACTCGCCGGTACACCCGTGCGGGAAGGGGGCCGGCACCGGCCCCGCCGGCGGTCGGCTGTCGGCAGCGCCCACTAGCCTGGCCAGATGCCGGAGTTGACCGAGGACGTGACGTTCCGCAACGAGGACTGGTACGGCGAGGAGTTGGCCGACCGGCACTTCGTGGGTTGTGAGTTCTTCGGGGTGGACCTGACCGAGGCGGTGAGCAGGGGTGCTGTCTTCACCGGGTGCACGTTCGGCAACGTGGCGTTCAACGCCTCCCGACATGTCGACTCCGCCTTCACCCGTTGCGTGTTTCGGCGGTGCAATTTCTTCGAGGCCGAGTTCACAGGCTGCAAGCTGGTCGGCAGCACCTTCAGCGAGTGCGATCTGCGTCCCTTGACGGTGGACGGCGGTGACTGGTCCTTCGTCGCGCTGCCCGGCGCCGATCTGCGTGGCGTCCGGCTGACCGGGGTGCGCATGCGCGAGGTGGACCTCACCAGGGCCAACCTCACCGGTGCTACGGTCACCGGTGTCGATCTTTCCGGGGCGCAGCTGACCAACGTCCGGCTCGGTGGCGCCGACCTGCGGGGCAGCGATCTCACCGCGCTGGACCCGACGGTCGTCGAACGGGCCGGTGCCGTGATCGACGTCGAGCAGGCAGTGGTCGTCGCGCAACTGCTCGGCTTCCGGATCGGCTGACCCGGAAAGGGCTTCTGGTCTGCCCAGGTGTCCGTTCGGGGCGGCCGGGTTGTCCGGCAGCGTCCCATTGTGGGCTGGACACGTCCGGCAGTCCGGATCTAGCGTGTCGTCCACGCCCCGGGTAAACGTGAAACTGCCCACAGTGGTGGTGTGGTCCTCGGCGGTCCAAAACGGCCGGGCGGCGGAGTTGGAGGGGTCGGTGGCGGACGAAGACCGCACGCGGGCTGGTTCGAGGGCTGGCGACACGCCGTCGAACCACCGTCCGCGTGCCATTACCGCCGGGAAGACCCGCAGTGTGTTGCGCCGCGCCCGACAGCGGCGGCGCTGGGCGGTGGAGGGAGCGGCCGTACTCGTCTGCCTGGTGGTGTTGATCTCGTATCTCGCCACCCGGTCCGGTCCGGCGCCGGACGACGACCAGGCGGGTCCGGGCGGCGTTTCCGCCCGTTCCACTGGTTACCCGGCCGCCGAGGGGCGCACCGGCGAGGCGGGGCCGGCGACGCCGGGCCTGCGTCCGCGCCAGCGCCCACCCTCGCCGGACCCGACGCCGTCGGCCAGCGCGCCCACCCCGCCACCGCCGAAGCCCGGTTCGCCGGCACTGACGGTGAGCCGGGGCGAGATGCCCGCCATCGTCGACCTCACCGCCGTGGGCGCCCGGGACTGGGTGCATTGGGGGGAGCGCGGCGGCAGGTCGACGAACCGCAAGCGTTCCGGATCCGGCGAGATCATCGACGGGGGTGGCCCGGGCCGGCGGGTCGGTTGGGACGGCAACCAGGAGTACGTGCGCTGGGCCGACGGCACGCCGGAGCGGTCGACGGACGGCAGCTCCAACGGCGTCTACGCCTGCGGTGCCGGGAACGGGTTCAGCCTCGCCGTCGCCGGCAGTGGTGAGCCGCGCACGGTCCAGCTCTACGGTGGCACCTGGATGGCTCGGGGGCGACTGGAAGCGCGGCTGTCCACCGGCGGGCCCGCCAGCATCGCCCGACTGGAAGACCCGTACACCAGTCAGAGCGCCCAGTTCACGATCCGCTTCACTCTGCCGAAGGGTGCCCGGCTGCTGTTGAACTGGACCGTCGAGAAGGTCTTCACGCAGCACTGCGGCAACGTCGGCCTCCAGGCCGTGACGGTGCGTTGACTGACTGACTGACTGATCGCTGTGCGATCGGCCAGCGGGACAGTTTGTCCGTCGCGGACTGTCGAACCCGTCGTAACTTTCTGCTGTCCCCATCCGACCATCCAGTGTGGAGGCAGCCGATGAGCAGCAGCACGACCCACCGCGTCCGTCGTGCCGCTTCGTCCGGCACCGGTGAAGCGTCCGGGGAGGTTCTTCGCGACATCCCCCTGCCGCCGTACGTGACGGGCGAGGACACCCAGTTCGCCGTACGGGCGGTGGTGGTGCACGCCCCCCGACGGTGGTCCGGGGGCGTGGTCTGCCGTAACGACGCCAGCCCGCACCCGTGCCGCCTGCACCGCTGGGGCACCCGGGTGCTGGCGCTGCGCGGGCTGCGGGCCGCCGAGATCGCCGCGCTCATCGAACGCGGTGACCCGACGGCGGTGGTCCCCCCACCGGACCGTCCGGCCTGAGCGCTCGCCGGGCCGGGAGGCGCTTCCGCGCCTCCCGGCCATCGTTCAGCAGGTGATCGGTTTGACCCAGGAACACTCGATGCCCTCCGGGGTACGCGGCGTCTCCGGCACCGCCGGCGGGGCCACCCGTGCCGCCGACGCACCACCCTCGCGGAAGCCGGCAAGCGCCACGGCGACCTGGTCCTCAAGCGACTTCACCGACGCCGTCAGGTAATTGTTGAGCAGGATGGAGAACGCCAGCAGTCGCCCATCGGCGCTGGTCACGTAGCCGGAAAGCCCGGAGACACCGGTCAGGCTGCCGGTCTTGGCGTGCACGTTGCCCGCCGCCGGTGTGCCGGCCATCCGGCTGCGCAGGGTGCCGCCGGCGAACCGCTCCGGCTGACCGGCGATCGGCAGCGCCGCGTACCAGGTCGCGAACCACGGTTCGGCGCGGACGGCGCTCAGCAGGTCGACGAACTCGGCCGCCGGGATCAGGTTGCGCCGGGACAATCCCGAGCCGTCACGCTGGCGCAGTCTCCCGGTGTCCATTCCGGTGTCGGCGACGTACTCGCTGATCGCGGTGAGACCGGCCGTCCAGGTGCCGGAGCCGGAGAGCACCCGACCGATCTCCTTGGTCAACACCTCGGCGTGCCCGTTGTTGGACAGCTTCAGGAATGGCGTCATCAGCTCGCCCAGGCTCATCGAGTCGTGGCGCGCCACCGGGTGGGCCGTCTCCGGGGTGGGCTGGCCGAGCACGGTCCGGCCGAGCACCCGGACGCCGTGTCGGTGCAGCGCCGACCGGAACACGTCGGCCGCGTAGCCGGTGGGTTCCCAGACGGTGACCCAGTCGCTGGCGGGCTCATCGCCGACGGCGATCTGACCGGTCACCACGACGGTGTTGCCGCCGTGCTCGCGCTCGATCGAGATCGAGGTCTCGCCGTCGCTGACCGTCTGGGCGCGGTTGTCGACAGTGACGTACCCGGTTGCGGGGGTGGTGGTGACCACAGGCGGGGCGCCCGCCCGGTCGGCTGGTGCGGCGTGCACGATCACGGTGCCCGCGTCGTAGTCGGTGTCCGGGGCGACGGTGAGCGCGGAGACCTGCGCGGCGTAGTAGTAGGGCTCGTCGTCCCAGGTCCAGTCGGGGCCGAGTCGGGTGTTGTCGTAGCGGGTGTCGTCGGCGACCAGGTTTCCGGTGACCACCCGCACGCCGTCGGCGGCGACCCGCGCGGCGAGCGCGTCGTAGTCGGCGGCGAGCATTGTCGGGTCGCCTCCACCGCGCAGGTAGAGGTTGCCGGAGAGCAGGCCCGCACGGCGCTTGCCGCCAGCGAGTACGTCGGTGCCGAAGCGGTGCCCCGGGCCGAGCAGCTCAAGGGCCGCGGTCGAGGTCAGCAGCTTGGTGTTGGACGCCGGGACCAGCCGGCGGTCGCCGTTGCGGTCATAGAGCGTCTGGCCCGTGCTGGTGTCGACGACGACCACCGACGCCTGCGCGCCGGCCAGCCGGGTGTCGGCGAGGATCGTGTCGATGGTGTCGTGCAGGCGGGTCGTCGCGGGGGTGGGCGATTCGGCTGTGGCACCGGGCGCGGCGGCAGTGGCCGCGGTGGCGACCAGCGCGAGCAGCGCGAGGGCCCGGGGAAAGTGACGACGATGCATCCGCTGATGCTGTCACGGAGATATTCGCCAGAAAAGGCCCTCAGGCGAAAGTTATTGCCGTCCAGGTCATTTCGGCCTGCCGACCGTCTTCTCGTGGCCACCCCAGTAGTGCCGCTGCGCGCCCATGACCAGTGGTGCGACGAGCGCGGCGAGCGCCCCACCGAGCAGCGGGAAGACGATGAACACCCAGAGCTGCCGCAGCGCCACGCCGCCCTCGAAGACCGCCGGGCCGAACGCGCGGGCCGGGTTGACCGCCGCTCCGGTCAGCGTCACGCCCACCAGTTGGGTAACGGCCAGGGCCAGGCCGATGGCCAGCCCGGCGGTGCCCGGATTCTCACTCCGACTGGTCACCACCAGCACGACCAGCACGAAGAGGAAGGTCAGCACGACCTCCAGCACGGCTGCCCCGCCCCGGTTGATGTGCGCGCCGTAACCGTTGGTGCCCAGGGCCCCGGTCTGGTCCGCGACGTCACCCCACCGGGTGAGCGCCCAGAGCACGAAGGCCGCGACTGTCGCGCCGACGAACTGCGCGATCCAGTACGCCACCGCCCCGAGTGCCGAGATCTTGCCGGAGAGCAGCACACCGAGCGTCACCGCTGGGTTGACGTGGCTGCCGGAGAGGGGGCCGATCGTGTAGACGAGGGCCACCATCACGAACCCGAAGGCCAGCGCCACCACCACCACGCCGCCCTGGACCCGGGCGGCGACCGCGCTGCCCACTCCGAAGAACACCAGCAGAAGGGTGCCGAGGAATTCGGCCGCGTACCGACGGAAGTCGCTCATTCACTCAGCGTAAGTGCAGCTCAGGTGGCCGAAGCCGGAATGGCCGTCTGTGATCGGCGCGACGGTCGAGGACGGGCACAGCGATGACGTCTGGCGCGTTGTAGCCCACGTGGACACCCACTCCGTGGACGTCGTGGTGATCGGCGCCGGGCAGGCCGGCCTGAGCGCCGGCTACCACCTGCACCGCACCGGCTTCGCGCCCGGCAGCGGCTTCGTCATCCTCGACGCCGACAACGGGCCCGGCGGCGCCTGGCAGCACCGCTGGCCGACGCTGGTCTTCGACCGCGTGCACGGCTTCCATGACCTGCCCGGGCTGCCGTTCCCGCCCACCGAGCCGCAGCGCCCGGCTTCCGAGCAGGTCAGCGCCTACTTCGCCGCGTACGAGAGGGCCTTCGACCTGCCGGTGCGGCGGCCGGTGCGGGTCCGGGGGGTGCACTCCCGCCCGGACGGACGACTGGACGTGCGCACCGACCGGGGCACCTGGAACGCCCGAGCCCTGATCAACGCCACCGGCACCTGGACGCGACCGTTCTGGCCGCACTACCCGGGCCGGTCGACGTTCCGGGGACGCCAGTTGCACACCGCCGACTACCGGGGGCCCGCCGAGTTCACCGGCCTGCGCGTGGTGGTGGTCGGCGGCGGCACCTCGGCCGTGCAGCTGCTCGGCGAGGTCTCCACGGTCGCGGCGGCCACCACCTGGGTGACCCGCCGGCCGCCGACGTTCAACGACGAGGAGTTCGGCCCGGAACTGGGTCGCGCCGCGGTGGCTCGGGTGGACCGGGTGGTCCGGTCCGGCCGGCCACCGGGAAGTGTGGTGGGCGTGACCGGGCTTCCGGTCACCCCGGAGGTACGCCGACTGCGCGAGCGCGGCGTCCTCGACCGGCTACCCATGTTCGACCGGATCACGCCCGACGGGGTGGCCTGGACGGACGGGCGGTTCGTGCCGGCGGACGTGATCCTCTGGTGCACCGGCTTCCGGGCTACCATCGACCATCTCGCCCCGCTGGGGCTGCGCGCGCCGGGCGGCGGTATCACCATGGACGGCACCCGGGTGGTCGCCGACGCTCGGGTTCACCTGGTCGGGTACGGCCCCTCGGCCAGCACGATCGGGGCCAACCGGGCCGGCCGCGCGGCGGTCAACGAGATTCGCGCCTGGCTGGCGCCGGCCGCCGCTCTCCACTGACCTGGCTCTATTTGACGGATGGTCGGCCAGCGGGCACGGTGGGAGTGACGGGGCCGTCAGCTGCCCCGATTCGATGCGACGGCGATGACCGTTCGCCCCTCTGCCTCCCACGTGTGCTCGTACGCGGACCGACTGTCCGGTCCGCGCGGTATCCGACCGCGAGCCGACAATTCACGAGGAGTTCCGTCAATGCTCACCATGACCGACAACGCCGTGCTCGTCATCCGTGACCTCGCCAACCAACAGGACGTCGCCCAGGACGGTGGTGTGCGTATCGCCGCCGACACCGAGGCGGGCTCGCTCACCGTCGAGCTGGTGCCCGAACCGGTACAGGGCGATCGGGTGGTCGACAACCAGGGCGCCCGGATCTTCCTGGACGAGGACGCCGCCGAGCTGCTCGGGGACGCGTCGGTGGACGCGACGGTCGACGACGAGGGCATCATCCAGTTCGGCTTCACCGAGAAGCAGTAGACCCGGCCTCAGCGCAGCGATCGTCCCCGCTGCGGTGGTGGCCCCTGCCCGGGGTGCCACCGCGGCGCCCCGTCGCCAGCCGGATGCGACAGCGTGGCGAGCACGTGGGCCAGGTGGTGCGAGGTGCTCCACGCCGCCCAGTTGGCGGTCGAGCCGGCCCCGGCGCCCCGGCGGGCCCGGCGCAGCAGCTCATGGTCGCCCCAGGAGAAGGCCGCACCGGTGGTCGGCCAGTGCGGTGCCGACACCAGCGTGCGACACAGGTCGGCGAACCGGTCGTCGCCCCGGCCGCCGCGTCGCGCCCAGCGGTAGACCCACCAGCTGCCGTCGTCGGTGTAGCGCACGGTCGGCAACCGGTCGCCAGTGTCATCCGCGCCCGGCCCGGCCGGGTGGACGCCGTAGTCGCCGTAGTCGACCCCGGTGTCGGCCAGCCGCCGCCACAGTCGCCAGTCCCAACGGTCCAGTTGGACAGGCTCGTCGGTGGGCAGACGGGACAGCGTCGGAGGCATACCGCCCGCCGCCACCGTCACCGACCGCCAGGCGTGTCGGCGTGCCCAGTCCAGCAGGTGGCGTACCCGGGGCTCGGCGGTCCGTACATCCGCCGGACAGCAGACGTCCCCCGCGTCCACCAGCAGGTCGCACTCCTCCGGGGCGAGGCCGGTGAAGCGCCAGATCCGTTCCACCGCCGTGGTGCTCGCGTCCGGCCCGGCCCGGTCCCGACCGGCCCGTAGCCGGATGAGCGCGCGCCGGCCGTACGCCCGCGCCGCCGCGCCGTGCGCGACCAGCCGGTGGTCGTTCTCGGAGAGCCCGATCACCGGCACCACCGGTACGCCCCAACGGGTCAGCTCCGCCTCGGGGATGTCGGGTAGTGCGCTGACGTCGACGGCGGGCAGCAGCCCGTACGGCATCCGGCGAATGGCGTCCATCGTGGACGGACCGATCGCGCCGATCTCCAGGATCGGGGCGACCAGTGCGGCGTACGCGGGATCGAGGTGGCTCAGGGCCTCAAGCTCGCCCCGTCGGTTGGCGAGGATGGGGCGGTAGACCGGTGTCGTCGCCCGGCCCCCGTGGGCGGGCACCATACTTCAATCTAGCCAGGCATACGGACATGCCCCAGGAATGTAAGCCGGAATTCGGCTGCTCGACTGTCGGTTCGGCGACTACCATCCACCGATGCCCACGCCGATGCACCGCTACCAATCCGACGAAGAGGACAGCGCGCGGTGGGGCGGGTTCCCGTTCCGCGACGGTGACATCGTGATCAGCACCCGCTCCAAGAGCGGCACCACCTGGATGCAGATGATCTGTGCGCTCCTGGTGCTCCGTACCCCGGAGTTGCCAGCGCCGCTGACAGAGCTCTCGCCGTGGCTGGACTGGTTGGGCGAGCCGCGGGCCACCGTGTACGACCGGCTGGCCGCCCAGCCACACCGGCGGTTCATCAAAACGCACACCCCGCTGGACGGGGTGCCGCTCGACCCTCGGGCGCACTACGTGGTGGTGGCCCGGCACCCGCTGGACATGGCGGTCTCCCTCTACCACCAGGGCGCGAACCTGGACCGGGCGCGGATCGCCGAGCTGACCGGCCAACCCGTCCCGGCCGGGCCGCCCCCGGAGCGGCCCTCGGTAGGGGAGTGGTTGTCGAGCTGGGTCGACCGGGAGGCGGACCCCCGCGCCGCGCTGGATTCGCTGCCCGGAGTGCTGATGCACCTCAGCGACGCGTGGGCCCGCCGGCACGAGCCGAACGTCGAGCTTGTGCACTACGACGACCTGCTGGCCGATCTGGGCGGGGAGATGCGCCGGCTCGCCGACCGGTGGAAACTCCCGAGCCCGGGGCCGGAGTTGGTGGAGGCGGCCACCTTCGGTCGCATGCGGGAGCGGGCCGACCGGCTCGCACCGGACACGCTCGGCGTGCTGCGCGACCGGCAGGCGTTCTTTCGCCGTGGCGGCTCAGGTCACTGGCGCGATCTCCTGAACGAGGCCGGCCTCGTCCGCTACCAGCGACGGGTCGCGGCGCTGGCCCCACCCGACCTGCTCACCTGGCTGCACCGCTAGGTCACAAGAGCGCGCGGCGCCGCTCCGTGATCGGAACGTCGCCGCGCTCTGGCCGTCTCCCACCACCGCAGCCGTTCGGCGGTACGCCGGCGGGGACCTGGCTCGACCGGCCGTTCGCGCCGGTCCGCTCCTCGATCCCCGGTCCGTGCGGATCCAAACCCGCCCAGCGTCAGGAATTCCACCATTCGTGAGTCCCGGCGTGGCGCACCGCCGGACGGGGTAAGAGCATGGGCATGGAGCATTTCACTATCGCGACTGTCGCCGAGCAGAGCCCGGATTTCCGGCGCGTGCTGTGGACCGGTGAGCACACCCAGTTGGTCATCATGACCATCCCCGCCGATGGCGAGATCGGCGAGGAGGTGCACGAGGACATCGACCAGATCCTCACCTTCGTGAGTGGCGTCGGCGAGGCGCGGGTCGCCGGCGCGAAGCGGAAGGTCGTCGCGGGCGACCTGGTCGTGGTGCCGGCGGGCACCAAGCACAACTTCGTCAACACCGGTCCCAACCCGCTGGTGCTCTACACGGTGTACGGGCCGCCGGAGCACGCCGACAAGGCCGTGCACAAGACCAAGGAAGAGGCCGACGCGGCCGAGGCGGCGGGCGAGGACGAGCCACCGACCGAGTGATCGCCTCCGGCCTGATCCGGGCCGATGCGGGTACCCCCGGCGGGTGGAGCAGCAGCCGCAGATCTCCGACTACGGGTTTCTGTCGGACTCTCGTTCGGGTGCCCTGGTCGGCAAGGACGGCTCGATCGACTGGTGGTGCCCGCACCGGTTCGACGGGTCGTCCGTGTTCGCGCGGTTGCTCGACCCGGGAGCCGGCCACTTCCGGCTGGCGCCGGTAGGGGCCGGCGGCCCGGGTCACCGGGTGGAGCGCGCGTACCTGCCGGACACGTTGGTGCTGCGGACGGTGCACCACACCCCGCACGGCAGCGTGGCGGTCACCGACGCGCTGGCCGCCGAGGTGGGCGCCCGCGCCCACGAGCTGGGCAAGAACTCACCCGCCGTGCTGATCCGGGTCGTTGAAGGGCTCTCCGGGCGGGTACGCATGGCGTTGGACTTCGCGCCCCGCCCGGAGTACGGCCTGCTCACGCCGTACCTGCACGAGCAGCCGGACGGCGGGGTGCTGGCCGGTGCCGGCCCGGTGGTGCTGATGTTGCGCGCCGGAGGCCTGCACCTGCGGGCGGGCACCGACCGGGTGACCCACGAGTTCGAGGTCTCCGCCGGTCAGACGATCGGGATGGACCTCGCGTTCGGTGAGGCGTACGGCGACCCGCCGGCCCGGGTGGACCCGCTGACCACCCTTGCCGAGACGACGCAGGCGTGGCGGGCGTTCCGGGAGACGCACACCTATTCCGGTCGCTACCCCGAACTCGTCACGCACAGCGCGACGGTCCTGACCGGTCTCACGTACGCCCGCAGTGGCGCGGTCGCCGCCGCGTTGACCTCGTCGTTGCCGGAACAGATCGGCGGCGACCGGAACTACGACTACCGCTACTCCTGGTTGCGGGACTTCTCGTTGACCATGCGGGCTCTCTGGGTGGCGGCCTGCCCCGACGAGACGTCCCGGCTGTTCAACTGGGCGACCCGCTCGATCGGCCGGTTCGGTGACGAGCCCGTGCCGGTGCTCTTCGGGCTGGAGGGGGAGCGCGACATCTCCGAGCACCACTGCAACCACCTGCGCGGCTACCGCGACAGTCGACCCGTGCGGGTCGGCAACGACGCTTGGCGGCAGCGGCAGCTCGACGTGCCGGGTGAGGTGATGTCGGCGGTGTGGCGGCTGCGCGACTACCTGGGCACGCGGTTCGAGGACGAGCTTCGGGAGATGGTGCTCGGGCTGACCGAGCAGGTGGCCACGACGTGGCACCTGCCGGACCGGGGCATCTGGGAGACCCGCGACGAGGAGCGCCACTACGTCTCGTCCAAGGTGTCCTGCTGGTTGACCATGGACCGGGCGGTGGGGCTCGCCGACCGGCTCGGTGATCGGGCCGACCCCCGTCGATGGGCGCGGGTACGCGACGAGATCCGCGACACAGTGCTGCGCGAGGGGTGGAACGACCGGATCGGCGCGTTCACCGGCGCGTTCGGATCGCCGGAGCTGGACGCCTCGGTGCTCGCCCTGCCGGTCACGCACTTCCTGCCCGCCACCGACCCCCGGATGCGCTCGACGATCGCGATGGTCGAGCGCGAGCTGGGCACCGAGGACGGCCTGCTGCGGCGTTGGACGTCCGACCCCGCCGGATTCCTGCTGTGCTCGTTCTGGCTGGTGGAGTGCCTGGTGATGACGGGTGAGCCGAAGCGCGCCGAGGCGCTCTTCGAGCGGGTCGTCGGGTACTCCAACGACGTGGGACTGTTCAGCGAGCAGATCGACCTGACCACCGGCATGCAGATGGGCAACATGCCCCAGGCGCTCTCGCACATCGGGCTCATCAACGCGGCCTGGCGGATCACCGAGCCGGAGAGCTACTGATCCGGTGGGCGTTTCCGTCAGGGCCGGAATCCTGCAACAGACCTGCAAGCGCCAGGCATTGACGCTGATGGTTGGACAGTCCTAGCCTCGATGGAGTGGGAAAGCCCTTTCCCAGGGCTGTTGATCCCGCTTCACCCCGCTTCGGATCCGGGCGTCCGACGGGGGCGCACACCGATCCCGTCCAACGCGGCACGCCGTGCGAACACGTCTCGGTACGGCCGCCGAGGGATCACCACCACATGCGTCAAGGAGGACACCTGTGCAGAAAAGACGACTCTCCGGCCGCCGACCACTCCTGCTAGCGGTGGGCGCCGGGGTGACCGCGGCAGCCCTCGCCGCCGGCATGACCTCGGCCTTCGCGGCCACCGTCTTCAGCGACGACTTCACCGACGGCGACACCTCCGGCTGGTCCAAGTCCGGCGGCACCTGGACCGTCGACGGCTCGGGCGTGCTCAACCAGTCCAACGCCGGTAGCGAGCTGGCCCGCCAGTTCGCCGGCCAGAGCAGCTGGACCAACTACTCCGTGCAGGCCCGGGTCAGGCCGACGAGCTTCGGCTCGTCCAGCGCCCTGGTCGGGCTCGCCGCCCGCTCCACCAGCAGCACCAAGATGTACCGGCTGGCCCTGCTCGGCTCCGGCCGGGCCGAACTCCAGGCCGTGAACGGAAGCTCCGTCACGGCGATCGGTTCCGCCGCGCTGGGCATCGGCACCGGCACCTGGTACACGCTGCGCATCGAGACCAGCGGCAGCACCATCCGCGGCTTCGTCAACGGCACCCAGATCGCGTCCGGCAGCAACAGCCTGGCCGGTGCGGGCCGGATCGGCCTGGTCACCGCGTACGCCAGTGGCGGCTTCGACGACGTGCTTGTCGACTCGTCCGGCGGCGGCACCCCGACCACCCCGCCACCGACGACCACCCCGCCACCCACCACCCCGCCACCGACGACCACACCTCCGCCGGCTGGCTGGCCGACGCCCACCGGCAGTCAGAAGGTGGACGCCACGATCCCGGTCTCCGGCTCGTTCGACGGTGGGCTCAAGCGCTACTACGGCATCGGTGACGGCGGGCAGAGCGAGAGTCAGGACCCGATGTTCGAGCTGGCCGCCGGCGCCACCCTGCGCAACGTGATCATCGGTGCTCCGGCCGGCGACGGCGTGCACTGCGAGGGCAACTGCACTCTGATCAACGTCTGGTGGGAGGACGTCGGCGAGGACGCGGCGACCTTCCGCGGCGGCACCACGTACACGGTCGACGGCGGTGGGGCCCGCTCGGCCAGCGACAAGGTCTTCCAGCACAACGGCTCGGGCACCGTCTACATCAAGAACTTCCGGGTGGAGAACGCCGGCAAGCTCTACCGCGCCTGCGGCAACTGCTCCACGTCGTACCAGCGGCACGTGGTGATCGACAACGTCATCGTCCGGAACACCGACGCGATCGCCGGCATCAACACCAACTGGGGCGACACCGCCCGGTTCAGCCGGATCACCATCGTCGACGACCCGGACCGGGAGACCTCGATCTGCGTGAAGTACAAGGGCGTACCGAAGGGCAGCGAGCCGACCGAGATCGGCGAGGGCGCCGACGGCGTCAACTGCCTCTACTCGCCCTCGGACATCACCTACCAGTAGACCGGCACGACGGCGCCCCGCGCACCGCCCGGTCCGCGGGGCGCCGTCACCTCACCCCATCAGGGGTACGCCGGAGACGTCGACAGTGTCCGGATACTTCAGCCCGGCACCGGTGTTGAGCACCACCACCCGCTCGCCGGCCCGGATCCACCCGCCCGCCCGCAGTTGCTTGGCCGCCGTGAGGCACGCCGCGCCCTCCGGGCAGAGCAGCAGCCCCTCCCGGGCGGCGAAGTCCCGCAGATCGGCCAGGATGTCCGCGTCGTCGACGGCGACCGCCGTGCCGGAGGACTCCCGCAGCGCCGCCAGGATCAGCTCGTCGCCCAGCGGGGCCGGCACCGTGATGCCGAACGCCACGGTGTGCGCGTCGGTCCACGGTTGGGCCCGATCCTCGCCGGCGGCGAAGGCCCGCACGATTGGCGCGCAGCCAGTGGACTGCACCGCCACCAGCCGGGGCAGCTTGTCGCCGATCCAGCCCAGCTCGCGCAGCTCATGCAGCGCCTTGTGGATGCCGATCAGGCCCACCCCGCCGCCGGTCGGATAGATGATCACGTCCGGCGTCTGCCAGCCGAGCTGCTCGACGATCTCGTACCCCATCGTCTTCTTGCCCTCCAGCCGGTAGGGCTCGCGCAGCGTGCCGGCGTCGAAGATCGCCCCGTTCGACTCCGCGATCAGCTCGGCCACCCGCCGACCGGCGTCGCCGATCAACCCGTCGACCAGGCGCAGGTCGGCACCGGCGGCGACGCACTCGCGCCGACAGATGCTCGGCGCCTCCAGCGGCATGACGATCGTCGCGCCCATTCCGGCCCGCGCGGCGTACGTGGCCCAGGCCGACCCGGCGTTGCCGTTGGTGGGCATCGCGATCCGCTCGACGCCCAGCTCGCGGGCCCGGCTCACCCCGACCGCCGCGCCCCGGGCCTTGAACGAGCCGGTCGGGATCAGCCCCTCGTCCTTGACCATCAGGTCCGCGATGCCGATCTCGGTGCCGTACGCCGGAGCCCGCAACAGCGGCGTCCAGCCCTCACCCAGCGTGGTGACGTGCCGAGGGTCGGCGACCGGCAGCAGCTCCCGGTAGCGCCACAGGTCGGCCGGGCGCAGCGGGAAGTGTTCCGGGGTGACCACGGTCGCCACAGCCGGCAGGTCGTAGCGGGCCAGCAGCGGCGACCCGCACTCGCAGAGATTCTGTAACCGGTCGGCGGCGTGTTCCTTGCCGCAGCGCGGGCAGTCCAGGTGAGTCAGGTACACGTCGCTCCTCGCCGTCACACCGCGTCGATGCTCAGCCAGTGCCGGCTGCGCCGCCCCGGCTGGTAGACCGAGTCCAGTCGCTTGGCGACCACGCCCGGCAGGCCCTGTTCCCGCCCGGCACGCAGGGCCTCGTCGCCCGCGCCCGGGAACCACGGCGGAGTCTGCCAGTGCGTACCGGACAAGACCAGCCCATCGAGCAGCTCCCGGCGTTGCGCGTACGGCACGTCGACGCTGCTCACGCCCTCCAACCAGAGCAGGTCGACGATCAGGTACTGGGCGCCGGCGGGGACCCGGCTGCCGGCGGCCGGTCGAACCGGGCGGACCCGCCCGGCACCGTCGATGCGGACCAGCACACCGTCGAGCACCGCCTCGGTCGGCGCGAGCGCCTCGGCCATCGCGCGCAGCCACGGATACCCGCCGGTGATCTCCTCGTCGGTCTCGGAGAGCAGCCGCAGTCGCCCGCCGGAGACGTACGCCATCGCCCGCATGCCGTCCCAGCGCAGCTCGTACCCCCAGGCGGCGAGGTCGCGGGGGAGCCGGGCGGCGGACGTGGCGTGCATCGGTCGGACCAGATCCGGCATCGGCGTCCAGCCCGGCGGCGCGGGGTCGGTGCGGCGGACCATCCAGTCCCGTCCCCCGGTGGCGAAGAGGACGTAGCGGCCGGCGGTCCGCTCACCGGAGAGCGTCACGATCACCTCGTCGTCGCGCCACTTCTCGCAGCGGTAGGTGCCCCGGTCGTGAATGAGCATCCGGCCGCCACCGTACTCACCGGCGGGGATCTCACCGGCGAAGTCGAGGTACTCCATCGGGTGGTCCTCGGTGTGCACGGCGAGGTGGTTGTGACCCGGATCGCGGGGTAGACCGCGCGGGACCGCCCAGGACGCGAGCACCCCCTCGTGCTCCAGGCGCAGGTCCCAGTGCAGGCTGCGGGCGTGGTGCTGCTGGATGACGAAGCGGGCGGCGTCAGCGTCGGGGCCGGCCGACGGCGGGCTCTCCGACGGCACCGGCTCCGGTGTGCGGGCCGCGTCCCGCCGTCGCCGGTACTCGTCCAGCCGGTCGGTCACACCCGCATTCTCCGACACAGCGGACCGGTGCGCTGGACGCCGGAGTGTCCGGTTCGCTCGGCGGTCGGGGGCGCGGCGGGGTAGAACGGACCTCATGGACCTCACCGACCAGCCCACCGCCCTGCTCCCCGGTGACGTGCGGATGCCCCTGCTCGGCTTCGGCACCTGGCAGGCCACCGGCCAGGCCGGTTACGACGCCGTGCTGGCCGCGCTCGACACCGGCTACCGGCACCTCGACACCGCCACCGTGTACGGCAACGAGCGGGAGGTCGGCCGGGCGGTACGCGAGAGCGGGCTGCGTCGGGAGGACCTCTTCATCACCACCAAGCTCCCGCCGGACCGGGTGGGTCGGGAGCGCGCGACGCTGGAGGCCAGCCTTGAGGCGCTCGGCGTCGAGCACGTGGACCTCTGGCTGATCCACTGGCCGCCGTCGTCGCCGGGGGACAGCATCCCGCTCTGGCGCGAGATGCTCGCCGCCCGCGACGAGAACCTGGCCCGGGCGGTCGGAGTGAGCAACTACAGCACCGCGGAGATCGACGAGCTGATCCAGTCCACCGAGGAGAACCCGGCGGTCAACCAGATCCGGTGGAGCCCGTCGCTGTACGACCGGCAGCGGCACGCCGAGCACCGGGACCGGGGCGTGGTGCTGGAGGGCTACAGCCCGTTCAAGACCAGCGATCTCAGTGACCCGGTGCTGACCAGGATCGCCGGCGCGCACGGCGTCTCCCCGGCGCAGGTGGTGCTGCGGTGGCACATCGACCACGAGATCGTGGTGATCCCGAAGTCGGTGACTCCGGAGCGGATCACCGCGAACTTCGACGTCTTCCACTTCTCGCTCACGGCGGAGGAGATGCGCGACATCGACGCGCTCGGTGAGGTCTGAGTCGGCGGAATCCTTCAGTACGTGACCGGGGAATGAAGGGTATCGACATCGACGTACGTGACGGTATAGCGTCCCGTCATCACGTTCGTCGATCCATTCGTACCCGTCAGTCGCTGGAGGATCGCCATGGCCAGAACCCCGTCCATCCGTCTGCCCCGTCGTGGGGTGCTCGGCATCCCCGCCCTGGTGGTCGCCGCGCTGACCGTCGTCACCCGACCCGCCGCCGCGAGCGCCGCGCCGAAGGCCGAATGCCTCGCCGACCTGCTCCAGGACGCCTGATGGCGACGATCCCCTGGCTGGTGGACGTGCTGCGCGCCGCCGGGGTCCAGGTCGTGGTCGAGGGTGACTGGCTCAACCGGATGCGGCCCGGCTCGTTCGACCCGATCGGAGTGCTCTGGCACCACACCGCGTCGACCTCCAGCGCCAGCAACCCGCACCCGGCGCTCGGCATCTGCATCAACGGCCGGTCCGACCTGCCGGGCCCGCTGTGTCAGGCGCTGGTCGACTACAACGGTGTCTTCCACGTCATCTCCGCCGGCCGGTGCAACCATGCCGGGGCCAGCGGCGGCAGCGGGCCGATCCCCGCCGGGGACGGCAACACTCTGATGATCGGCTGGGAGATCGACTACAACGGCGTCAACCAGGAGATGACCGCCGCGCAGTACAACGCGTCGCTCGCCGCCACCGCCGCCGTGCTCACCCGGCTCGGCCGGGACAGCAGCTACGCCCGAGGCCACCGGGAGACCAGCACCTCCGGCAAGATCGACCCGTCGTTCATCGACCTGAACGTCATGCGCGCCGACGTGGCCGCGAAGATGTCCGGCGGGACCCCGCCGGCATGGTCCTCCATCGTGGACAACACCACCGCCGGCCGTTTCAGCGCCAGCGCGAACTGGGGTGTGTCGACGTACTCGGCGCAGCGCTACGGTGCCGACTACCGGTACGCGGAGCCGGTCGCGGCCAGTGACGCCGCCTGGTACAAGTTCAACGTCCCGGCCACCGCCAACTACCGGGTCGACGCCTGGTGGCCGGCGACCTCCGGATACAACGGTGCCGCCCCGTACATCGTCGCCACGACCACCGGCAACCGGACGGTCGTCGTCGACCAGCGGGCCACCGGCGGGCAGTGGCGGTCCCTCGGCACGTTCACGCTGCCGGCCGGGGACGCCAACCGGGTGGCGGTGAGCCGGTGGAGCAGCGCCACCGGTCTGATCGTCGCCGACGCCGTCCGCCTCACCCGCGTCTGACCCTGATCTCCTGAACGGTGGGGGCGCGACCGTACGGTC
>NZ_JBEZEH010000007.1:0-4562 GCF_040648775.1 Micromonospora sp. NPDC049089 | reverse complement strand
CCCCTTTTCCGCTGGCGGGGGGGGGCCCGCCCCGCCGGGCCCCCCCCCCACCGTCAGTTCACGAGCGGGAGCAGGTCGCCCCGTTGAGCGAGAAACTGGTCGGGGACGAGTAGGCCCCGCTCAGGGTGCCCTGGTAGCCGAAGCTGGCCGTGCCCCCCGGTGCGACCGACCCGTTGTGGCCGACGTTGCGGGCGGTCACCGATGACCCGCTCTGGCTCACCGTGGCGTTCCAGGCGTTGGTGACCGTCTGCCCGCCGGGCAGGCTGTAGTTCAGCGTCCAACCGTTGATCGCGCTGGACCCGGTGTTGGTGATCTGCACGTCGGCCGTGAAGCCGTTGTTCCACGAATTCGCCGTGTACTTCACCGCGCAGCTCGCGCCACCGCTCGGCGGCGGGGTCGTCGGGTTGGTGGGCGGCTGACCGCCACCGTTGACGTTGGCCGAGAACGAGGTCACCGCGAGGCCGACACCGCCCTGCCACGGCTCGAAGCCGGCCTGGATGCTGGTCAGGTACCAGGAGTTGGTGATCGCGCCCCGGTTACGGGTGTCGTTGATGAAGTCCAGCACGCTGAAGTTCAGGCTGGAGATCGCCGAGGACGCGACGTAGGAGATGACGTTGTTGGAGCCGTTGCTGCCCCGCCAGACCTCCCAGGTACGGCCGGCCAGGTTCGTGGTGCCCACGACCGAGCCGATGGGCTGGATCGGGCCCTGCCGGTTGAGCCAGATCATGATCTCCATCTGGTTCACCCCGTCCCGCTTGGGCGACGGGTCCAGCCAGATGTCGTACGACGCGTTGTAGGTGGCGCCGCTGACGTAGCGGTAGGAGATGCTGCTGGTGGCGCTGCTGATCTGGCTCACCTGGATCGGCAGGTTCGTGCCCGGGGAGCAGTTGGTGTAGTGACAACCAAAGAACACCGAGGGGTACGCCGTGGGCGCCCCGTTGGTGGGGCTGCTCCCGTTCAGCGTGGTGATCTCGAAGCCGTTGCTGGTGGCGTTGATGCACTGCTGGGCGGTGGTGCCCCAGCGGTTGTTCTGCACCACGTAGCGGCCCTGGATGACTGTCGAGCCGTACTGTTCGCAGATCTGGGTGTCGGCGGAGGCGCTCCCGCCGAGGGCCACGGCCACCAGTGAACTGGCGACCAGCAACCCGGCGGCGGCCAAGGCCCGAAGTTGACGTTTCATGACACTCCTCGACTCGGCGCGTGCCGGGCGCCGGATGTGGTGGGGTGGTGCGGGAGCGCTCCCACGCTCAACGACACATTTACATGTCTGAAACTGGTGCGCAACCGTCCGCGTCGAACTGGTGAATTGTGAGGATTGCCATGCCCCGCCGGACGGCTGCCGACGGACGGCCGGCCAAGCGGCTCGGGTCGCCGACGAGCGGCGGGGAGCGGACCGATTGGGCCTGGTGTGCGCCGATCGCTCCGAGTAGCGTGTTGCCTCCAACGCGTGCCGCTCCCCCTCCGGAGGCGTACACCACCATGGGTGGCTCCCCCCTGCGCATCCTCGTCGTCGGCGCGGGCATCGCCGGCCTGGCCGTAGCCCGGGCGCTGCGCCTGGCGGGCTTCCGGCCCGACGTCACCGACAAGCTGCCACCGGGGGAGTCCACCGAGACCGGTCTCTACCTGCCCGGCAACGCCGCCCGCGCGCTGCACCGGCTCGACCTGCACGACCCGGTCCGGCCGGTCGGGCAGGTGATCCACCGGCAGCGGTTCTACGACGCCGCTGGCGCGCAACTCTGCGAGGTCGACCTCGACGCCCTCTGGGCCGGCGTCGGCGAGTGCCGGGCGCTGCCCCGGGCCGACCTGCACCGGGTGCTGCTCAGCGGTGCCGGCGGCGCCGTCCGGCACGGCGCCGAGGTCCGCACCCTGGAGCTGCTCCCGGGCGCGGTGGGCGTCACCTTCACCGACGGCACCACCACGGAGTACGACCTGGTCATCGGTGCCGACGGGCCACGCTCCTCGGTCCGCGCGCTGGCCGCGCTCGGTGGGCCGCCGCGCCCCGTCGGGCAGGTCGTCTACCGGGCCCTTCTGCGCGACGGCCCACCGGTCACCGAGTGGACCGCGCTGCTCGGCCAGCGCTCCGGGTTCCTAATGGTGCCGATCGGTGCCGGACGGCTGCACATCTATGCCGACGAGGCCGGCACCGAGGAGCCCGCCGACCCCCTCGCCCGGCTGCGGGACCTCTTCGCCGAGTACCGCGGCCCGGTGCCCGAGGTGCTGGCGGCCCTCGACGAGGTGCACGTCGGGATCACCGACGAGGTGGAGTTGGGTCGCTGGTACCGGGGGCGAGTCCTGCTGGTAGGCGACGCCGCGCACGCCACCGCGCCGACGCTGTCGCAGGGTGCGGCAATGGCCCTGGAGGACGCCGTGGTGCTGGCCGAGTCGCTGCGCGCCGCCAACAGCGTGGAGGCGGCCCTGGTGGCGTACGAGAGTCGTCGCCGTCCGCGTACCCGATGGGTGCGGGACCGGACCCGGGACCGCAACCGCACCAGGGACGTCCCGCCGGCGCTGCGCGACCCGTTGCTGCGCGGACGCGGCGACCGGATCTTCGGGGAGCACTACCGGCTCCTGCTCGGCCCGCTGTAGGCCCGTAGTAGATCGTGTCACGCCACCCCACGCGGCGCTGCGACCTGCCGGGGACTATCCTCCTTGCGGATGACGGCCCGCCGATAACCAGCGTGTGCCGAGCGGGACAACCGAGAACCGGAGGCCACTCGTGACCACCGTCGCACCCAAGCCGGTCGTGACCCGGCCCTGGCCGGTCCGGGAGCCGGTCAAGGGGTCGGCCATCGCGCGGCTGCTGCGAACCACGGACGCGAAGCAGATCGGGATCATGTACATGATCACCGCGTTCGTGTTCTTCATGATCGGTGGCCTGATGGCTCTGGTCATGCGTGCTGAGCTGGCACGACCCGGGCTGCAGTTCCTGTCGCCCGAGCAGTACAACCAGCTCTTCACGATGCACGGCACGATCATGTTGCTGTTCTTCGCGACGCCGATCGTGTTCGCCTTCGCGAACTACATCGTGCCGATCCAGATCGGCGCGCCTGACGTCTCCTTCCCCCGGCTGAACAGCTTCGCCTACTGGCTGTACCTGTTCGGCGGAACGATGGCGACCGCCGGGTTCATCACCCCGGGTGGCGCCGCTGACTTCGGCTGGTTCGCGTACGCGCCGCTGAGCAGCGTCGAGCACTCGCCGGGCGTCGGCGCCAACATGTGGATCATGGGTCTGGCCATCTCCGGCCTGGGCACCATCCTCGGCGCCGTGAACATGATCACTACGGTGCTGACCCTGCGTGCGCCCGGCATGACCATGTTCCGGATGCCGATCTTCACGTGGAACATCCTGGTCACCAGCCTTCTGGTGATCCTGGTCTTCCCGCTGCTGGCCGCCGCGCTCTTCGCGCTCGCCGCGGACCGCATCCTCGGCGCGCACGTGTACGACCCGGCAACCGGTGGGCCGATGCTCTGGCAGCACCTGTTCTGGTTCTTCGGGCACCCCGAGGTCTACATCGTGGCGTTGCCGTTCTTCGGCATCATCAGCGAGGTCATCCCGGTCTTCTCCCGCAAGCCGATCTTCGGCTACAAGGGTCTGGTCGCCGCGACCGTCGCGATCGCCGCGCTCTCCATGAGCGTCTGGGCGCACCACATGTTCGCCACCGGCCAGGTGCTGCTGCCGTTCTTCAGCTTCCTGAGCTACCTGATCGCCGTGCCGACCGGTATGAAGTTCTTCAACTGGATCGGCACCATGTGGCGGGGCCAGATCAGCTTCGAGACGCCCATGCTCTGGGCGGTCGGCTTCCTGGTCACCTTCCTCTTCGGTGGTCTCACCGGTGTGCTGCTGGCCAGCCCGCCGATCGACTTCCACGTGTCGGACTCGTACTTCGTGGTGGCGCACTTCCACTACGTGCTCTTCGGCACCATCGTGTTCGCGGTCTTCGCGGGCATCTACTTCTGGTTCCCGAAGATGTTCGGCCGGATGCTCGACGAGCGCCTGGGCAAGGTGCACTTCTGGCTCACCATGATCGGCTTCCACACCACGTTCCTGGTGCAGCACTGGCTCGGCAACGAGGGCATGCCCCGTCGGTACGCCGACTACCTGCCCAGCGACGGCTTCACCACGCTGAACACGATCTCCACGATCGGCGCGTTCATCACCGGCATCTCCACGCTGCCGTTCATCTACAACTGCTGGAAGTCGTACAAGACCGGCCCGGTGGTCGAGGTGAACGACCCCTGGGGTCACGGCAACTCGTTGGAGTGGGCGACCAGCAGCCCGCCGCCGCTGCGCAACTTCGACCGGATGCCGCGGATCCGCTCCGAGCGGCCGGCGTTCGACGCGAAGTTCCCGGAGTTGGCGGCCGGTGGCCAGAGCCTGGCCGGTCCGCCGGAGGGTGGCGCCAAGCCGCTCACCAGCGAGTCGGACGGCGGAGCCAGCTACCGCGAGGACACCGCGAGCGACGTCGACCGGCACTGACGCTCAAGCTCAGCAGTACGACGGGCGCCGCCCCCGGGGCGGCTCGCCGAGCAGGTGGAGGCGGGTTCCCGGTTGGCGTTGGGTG
>NZ_JBEZEH010000006.1:0-72285 GCF_040648775.1 Micromonospora sp. NPDC049089 | reverse complement strand
CAATTTGTGGTGTCTGGATTTCTGCCGTTAGCACTCCCCAACCCACACACAAGGCGGGCCCCGCGGTCGGGGCGGCTACGCCCCCCGGGGCACACCGCCAAAACCAGAGGCCCCCGTCGATGAACAGATCCCGGAGGTACGCGTCTCAGCCGCCGATCGGCGCGGTCTCCTTGCCGCCCTGCGGCTGCTCGGGCTTGACCGAGCGGAGCAGCACGGTGGCCACGTCGATCACCTCGACCTGTTCGCCTGCGCCCTTGCCGTTGACTCCGTCGCTGAGCATCGTCGAGCAGAACGGGCAGCCGACCGCTACCGTCTTCGCCCCGGTGGCCATGGCCTCCTCGACCCGGTCCACGTTGATCCGCTTGCCGATCTTCTCTTCCATCCACATCCGGGCGCCGCCGGCACCGCAGCAGAAGGAGCGCTCGCTGTTACGCGGCATCTCGGTCAGGTCGCCCGCGATGGCGTCACCGAGGACCTCGCGGGGGGCCGCGAAGACGCGGTTGTGCCGACCCAGGTAGCAGGGGTCGTGGTAGGTGACACCGCCGTCGACCGGCTGCACCGGCGTGAGCTTGCCGGTGGCGACCAGGTGCGCGAGCAGTTGCGTGTGGTGTACCACCTCGAACTCCCCGCCGAGCTGCCCGTACTCGTTGCCCAGGGTGTTGAAGCAGTGCGGGCAGGTCGCCACGATCTTGCGCTTGGCCTTCTCCCGACCCTCGAACGCCTCGTTCAACGTCTCCACGTTCTGCTGGGCGAGCATCTGGAAGACGAACTCGTTGCCGATCCGTCGCGCCGGGTCGCCGGAGCAGGTCTCGCCCTCGCCCAGGATCGCGAACTTCACGCCCGCCTCGTTGAGCAGCGTGGCCACTGCGCGGGTGGTCTTCTTGGCCCGGTCCTCGAACGCGCCGGCGCAGCCGACCCAGAACAGGTACTCGAAGTCGTCCACCTCGCCGACCCGGGGCACCTCGAAGTCCAGACCCTTGGTCCAGTCCTCGCGGGTGTTCTGCGGGGCGCCCCACGGGTTGCCCTTGTTCTCCAGGTTGCGCAGCATCACCCCGGCCTCGGAGGGGAAGCTCGACTCGATCAGGACCTGGTAGCGGCGCATGTCGACGATGTGGTCGACGTGTTCGATGTCCACCGGGCACTGCTCGACGCAGGCACCGCAGGTGGTGCAGGACCAGAGCACGTCCGGGTCGATGACACCGCCCTCCTCGGCGGTGCCGATCAACGGCTTGTCGGCCTCGGCGAGGGCCAGCACGTCCAGGTGGGCGAGTTGCGCCTGGGTGGCCTTCTCCTCGCCGGTCAGGTCCTTGCCGCCGCCGGCCAGCAGGTAGGGCGCCTTCGCGTACGCGTGGTCGCGCAGGCTCAGCACCAGCAGCTTCGGCGACAGTGGCTTGCCGGTGTTCCAGGCCGGGCACTGCGACTGGCAGCGACCGCACTCGGTGCAGGTGCTGAAGTCCAGGAGGCCCTTCCAGCTGAACTGCTCGACGTGGGCGACGCCGAACTGGTCCTTCTCCGGGTCCGCCTCCTCGAAGTCGAGCGGCTTGCCCTGGCTCGTCATCGGGCGCAGCGCGCCGAGACCGGAGCCGGCCGGCTTGGCGGGCTCCCGCTTGAAGAAGATGTTGGGGAACGCCAGGAAGCGGTGCCAGGCGACGCCCATGGTGACGTTCAGGGAAATGACGATCAGCCACGTCATCGAAATGATGATCTTGATGGCCGCGGCGACGCTGACGCCGTCCGCCCAGTCGGGCAGCACCGCGCCGACCGCGTGGCTGACCGGGGTGGCCCAGAACGGGAACTCGAAGTGGTCGGTGGCGACCTTGAAGCCCCGGATCACGAAGCCGAAGATCAGGACCAGCAGCACGATCCACTCGACGAAGTAGCCCTGCCACATGGTCGAGCCGGTGAACCGGGACCGCCCTCCCGGGCGGGTCGGCCGGTTGCGCAGCCGGATCGCCATCAGCACCAGGATGCCGACCAGACCCAGCACCCCGATGATCTCGGTGACCAGACCGAAGATCGTCCAGTGCCCGATGATCGGCAGACCACCGTCGGTGGTGACCACCTCGAAGTACGCCTCGAGCACCAGCAGCGACAGCACGACGAAGCCGACCATCACGAACCAGTGCGCGGCACCCACCACGCCCCACTTGAGCATCCGGGTGTGGCCGGCCGTCTCCACGAGCATCGTCCTGGCGCGGGCGACCTTGTCGGAGAACCGCTCCGGCGCGGGTTGCCCGAGCCGGATGACTGCCACCATCTTCAGGACCGCACGCACCGCAAGCCACACCGCCACGGCGGTGATGGCGGCTGCGAGGATCGTGGTGACGATCTGGACGCTGCCCATCGAGTTGGCCTCCCCGGTCTGCTGCCTGATGACCTCGCTGTGCTCGGTCATGCAGTGCAGCCTACGCGAAGGTTACCCAGCGGTAACGTGAGTCATCTCGCAGTAGGCCGCGCTGCCTGCGCACACCATAGGGGGCCCCACCCGATCCCGCTGGGCAGGGGCTCGACGGGGTGACGTGGGACCGCCGACGCGACGGTCGGCGGATCAGCGCCAGCGAGAGAGCAACGCCAGCGAGGCGACCATCGCACCGAAGCCGACGGCGAGGTTCCAGTAACCCCACGCCATGACCGGGTACTCCTGCTCGGACAGGTAGTAGAGCACCAGCCAGCCGATGCCGACGACGATCAAGGCGACCGCGGTGATCGGCAACCACACCGGGCTAGGCTTGCGCGACGACGACGTCGTCGTCGGACGCACGTCCGTCGGCGGGGTGTACACCTTCTTCTTACGGACCTGAGACTTGGGCACGGCGCTCTCCAGAGGGGTGACGACCTCGTCCGGCCTGACAACCGGGCGCGGGGGCGACGGTCCATGGCCAATAATGTTCGAGAGCTAGCGTAGTCCCGATTGGCCGCCCGGACCACGAATGGGGTCAGGCCGGTGCACGGAGTGACCGAAAGAGGCGGGACTGTTCGCACCGGCCCAGCCGGCACGGACCGATCCCCGACACGCGGAAGGAACGCTCGGTGGAGTACACATCCGGCGCAACCTCCTGGCAGAAGGTCCTCCGACGGGCCGCCGCCGGGCTGCTGCCCCGGCGACCGCGCCAACGCCGTCCGGGCTGGTCGATCGGGGTGCCCCTGATCGCCGCGGCGGCCGGGTTGCTCTTCACCACCACCGCGACCACCGCAGGCGGCACCTCTCTCCGGGAGGACCGACGCCCCCAGCTCAACCAGCTCATCGAGGACCGCCGCGAACAGGTCGCCGCCAGCGAGCGCCGCGCCGCCGAGCTGCGCGGCGAGGTCGAGCAACGGACCAACACGCTGGCCGGCTCGGACGCCCCGATCAAGGCTCAGCAGAATCGCGCCCAGGGCAGCCTCCAGGACGCCGGGTTCACCGCCCTGAGCGGGCCCGGGGTCACCGTCGAGCTGAACGACGCGCCCCAGCTCGACCAGACGCAGTCGGACGCCAGCAACGACGACCTGGTGGTGCACCAGGGAGACGTGCAGGCGGTGGTCAACGCGCTCTGGGCCGGCGGGGCCGAGGCCATGTCAATCATGAATGTCCGCGTGCTCACCACCAGCGCGGTACGCTGCGTCGGTAACACCCTGCTCCTTCACGGCCGGGTGTACTCCCCACCGTTCAAGATCGTAGCGATCGGCGATCCCGCTGCCCTCCAGCAGGCCCTCGCCAGCTCTCAGGGAGTCCGGTTGTTCAAGGACGCGGTCGACGACTACCAGCTTGGCTACAAGGAGACTGCCTCCACGGTGCGAGTTCCCGCATTCGAGGATTCCACAGCCCTGCGCTCGGCTACGGTGCCCAAGTGAGCGGGCCGGACGAGCGACGCGACGGGCGACACCGGGACCATACCGACGAGCCGACCGCCTTTCTGCCCAAGGTCGACCGACCCGAGTCGGCACCGGGCCGACCGACCCCGGCCGGCAACTGGCCCGAGCCGGTGCTGCAGCCGCCGCGAGCCGAACAGCCGCCGCGAGCCGAACAGCCGCCACGACCTGAGCAGCCGCCGCGAACCCAGCAGCCGCCACCGAGCGCCACTCGACCCGAGCCGACCGGGCCCCCGGGCCGCCCGGGTGCCGAAGCGCCGCCGCCCTGGCCGGGCAGCGCAACTGCCGGGGCGGGCTCGCGCGGCGGGGCCGGGGTTCCCCCCGCGACCACCCCCGGCCGGCCGGCCGCCGGCAACCAGGGCCCGGTTCGGCCCGCTGCCCCCGGCAACGCCCCGACCCGACCTCCCGCGCCCAGCGCCGCCCCGACCCGACCCCCTGCGCCCAGTGCCGCACCGACCCCTCCGGCCACGCCCGGTGGGGTGCCGATGCCAACCCGTCCGGCGGCCCCTGGCGCGCCGAGCCGGCCGGTCTCCTCAGGCCCTTCGACGCCGCCGCTGGCCGACTCACCGACCGCGTACATCCCGCAGGTCACCGCTCGGCCAGCCCGACCCACCGACTCCCCGGTCTCCCCGCCCGCCCCCGACCGCGTCGCAGCGGCCGGGCCGGAGGGCTTCCCGCCGACCGGGCCCAGCCGGGTGCCGCCGACCGGGCCGGGCCGGGTGCCGCCGAGCGCTGGCGTGGATCGCGGCGCGGACCCGGCCGCCACCGCGATGATTCCGGCCGTGCCCGCCGCTCCTGCCAGCAGACCGCCGACCATGGACTCGACAGCGTTGATGGGTGCCGTCCCCCGCATCGCCGTCCCGGATGAGCCGACCGGTGCCAGCCCTGCCGACCCTCCCCAACCCCGACGCGGCGAGCGGGTGGTGCAACTCCGGCCGCACCAGACCGGCGAGGGCTACAAGAGCGTCTACTCCGAGCTGACCCGCCCGTCGTTCGGCTCGCGACTGCGCACCGGCATCCGTGTCACCGGCGAAGTCCTGATCACCTTCGGCCTGGTCGTCCTGCTCTTCGCCGGCTACGAGGTCTGGGGCAAGTCGGCGATCGTCGACGCCCACCAGAACGAGCTCAACAACGAGTTGGCCCAGGCGTGGGGTCCGACCGACGACCCGACGGTGGCCCCGTCGGTCGGCCCGAGCGTCAAACCGTCCCCACCGGTACGCGGAAAGCCGCTCGCGGGCCTCTACATCCCCAAGCTCGACAAGAACTGGGTGGTCGTAGAGGGCGTCACTCAGGAGGACATCCGCTTCGCCCCCGGCCACTACCCGACCAGCGCGCTCCCCGGCCAGGTCGGCAACTTCTCCGTCGCCGGCCACCGCAACCGGGCCACCTTCTGGCGGCTGGACGAGCTGAATGAGGGCGACCCGATCGTGGTCGAGAGCAAGACCGACTGGTACGTCTACCGGGTGTCGCAGTCCCGGATCGTCCGGCCGACCCAGGTCGAGGTGGTGGCGCCGGTGCCCGGCCAACCGGACAAGAAGGCAACCAAGCGGATGCTCACCCTCACCACGTGCAACCCGAAGTTCGACAACTACCAGCGCCTGATCATCCACGCCGAACTGGACCGCACCCAACCCAAGTCCGCGGGCCGCCCGGCGGAGCTGGAAGGCTGACCCGATGTACGCGTTCATCTGGCGCAAGTTGCCGTTCGGCGTGGTCGGGAAGCTGACCGGCTCGGTGCTCCTGGTGGCCGCCACGGTGGCCCTGCTGTGGTACGTCGCCTTCCCGTGGGCCGAGCCCCTGCTGCCCTTCGACGACGTGCAGGTCGAGTCCGGCGTACCTGCCGAGACGGGTGGCGGCGGCGACCCGGTGACCGGGGAAACCCCGGCCGGTGACGAGCACGAACTGCCGTACGACACCGACCAGAACAACCCAGCGCCCCCCTCCCCGAGCAGGTGACCATGCGCGTCCTGGTGATCGACAACTACGACTCCTTCGTGTTCAACCTGGTGCAGTACCTTGGCCAGCTCGGCGTGGACTGCGAGGTCCGCCGCAACGACGAGATCGACGTCGCCGAGGTCGGCACGGTTGGCGCCGACGGCATCCTGCTGTCGCCCGGGCCGGGCAGCCCGGACCGGGCCGGCATCTGCCTGGACGTCATCCGGGAGTACGCGGGCAAACTGCCGATCTTCGGCGTCTGCCTCGGCCATCAGGCGATCGGCGAAGCGTTCGGGGCGACCGTGACGCGCGCCCCCGAACTGCTGCACGGAAAGACCTCCGAGGTACGCCACAACTCGGTCGGCGTGCTCGCCGGTCTGCCCGATCCGTTCACCGCCACCCGGTACCACTCGCTCGCCGTGCTGCCCGAGACGCTCCCCGACGAGCTGGAGGTCACCGGCTGGACCGGCTCCGGCGTGGTCATGGCGATGCGGCACCGGACGCTGCCCATCGAGGGCGTCCAGTTCCACCCGGAGTCGGTGCTCACCGAGGGCGGCCACCTGATGCTGGCGAACTGGCTGGCCAGTTGCGGTCACCCCGAGGCGCTGGAGCGGGCACCCGCGCTGGCCGCCGAGGTGGACGCGCGTCGTCTGGCAGCCTTCGCCACCGCCTGAGGGCGGGACGTCAGCGCCCGGTCACCGGATCGTCGGGACCCCGTACCTGCCCGGTCAGCCTCGCAGCGCGTCCTGGACCGCAGAATTCGCTGGCGAACGCACCGCCGGCGGTCGGCCGCGCACCGCGTCCCACGCCGCCTTGCCACTGGCGAAGTAGTCCCGGACCGACTTCTCGGCCAGCAGGGCAGCGCCGCAACCGTCACAGCGGGCGGTCACCCCGTCGACGTCGACGCCGAGCTGCCGGCACAGCGTCACCGCCCGGGACAGGTGGTACGACTGGGTGACGATCAGGGCCCGCTCGACGCCGTACACCTCGCGCGCTCTCGCGCAGCTGTCGTAGGTGTCCAGGCCGAACGGGTCGGCCACCACCCGACGCCTGTCGACGCCGCGCTCGGCGAGGTACGTCGTCATCACCGCCGGCTCGTCGCCGGACGCCCCGCCGCCGTCGCCCGACACGAGGACGACAGTGGCCCGCCCGCTGGTCACCAGCTCGGCGGCGGTGTCCAGGCGGCCGGCGAGACGGTCACCCGGTCGCTGCCGATCGGCCGCCACCTCGGTGCCGAGCACGATCACCACGTCGGCGGCCGGCGCGTCGGCGGCGGCGTACACGTGCCCGCGTGCGGCGAGCGTCGTCCACAGCCACGGGGAACTGGCGAGCACCAGTACGACGAGACCTGCGACGGCCAGCCGGCGGAGGCGGCGAGGCCACCGCCGTACCGCCTCGGCCGGGGACGCTGCCGCCTCGGTCATGCCGATGCCCGCGGGTGGCCTAGTCCTGGGGCCGGCCCGGTGGGGGTGGGATCGGCAGACCGATGCCGCCCCCGCCGCCGGGAGTGGTCGGCGTGCCCGTCGGTGTGGTCGTCGGTGTGGTCGTCGGCGTCGGGTCGGTCTCCGGCTCGGGTTGACTCACCTTGATGGTCACCTTCGTGCCGGTGGGCTTCTTGTCGTTGCCGTTCGGGCTCTGGTCGGTGACCTTCCCCGCCTGGTCGGCGGGCACCTCCGGCCCGTCCTGTACGGCGACAATGAAGCCGGCGTTCTTGAGGACGCGGGTGGCCTCCTCCTGGCCCAACCCGACGACATCCGGCACCTCGCGGACGTTGCCCTTCGAGACCGTGAGCTTCACCTTCGTGCCCTCGGGAACGCTCTCACCTTCAGGCGGGTCTACGCTGAGAACCTCGTCCTGGCTCGCCTCGGCGTTCACCGGCACGAGCTCGTACTTCAGCTTCGCCTCGGTGAGCCGGGCGATGGCGCTCTCCTGCTTGCTGCCCTTGAGCCCGGCGGGAACGCGCACCTCGGGCTTACCGCCACAGATCTGGATGGTGACCGTGCCGTTCTGCCTCACCTGGGTGGTCGGCAGCGGGTTCTGCTGAACGACAGTGCCCTCGGTGCAGTCACTTGCCCGCACCGGGTCACCCACCTGTGGGGACAGACCGGCCTTCTGGATCTCGGCGATCGCCACGTCCCGGGCCTTGCCGGTGAGGGTGGGCACCGACTTCAGCTCGTTGCCCTTCTGCTGGTCCCAGAGCAGGGCGGCGACCAGGGCGATCACGGCCAGCACGCCGACCGCGCTGAACAACGCGATCAGGAACGAGGACGCCTTGCGCTGACGAGGATCGCCCACCCGGGCCGGGATCTGCCCGGTCTGCGGCCCACGGCCGGGAGCCGGATAGCCGCCCCCACCGCCGGCCGGGGCCATCGCCACCGTCTCCGCCTCGCGCAGCACCGGGGTGGCCAGCACGGGCCGGCCGGCGGCGGCGCGGAGCAGGTCGGCCCGCATCTCGCCAGCGCTCTGGTAGCGGTTGAGCGGGTTCTTCGACAGCGCCTTGAGCACGATCGCGTCGACCGCCGGGGTGACGTCCGGGTTGATGTCGCTCGGCGTCGGCGGCGTCTCCCGTACGTGCTGGTAGGCGACGCTGACCGGGCTGTCCCCGACGAAGGGCGGGTGCCCGCAGACCAACTCGAACAGCACACACCCGGCCGCGTACACGTCGGAGCGGGCGTCGACGGCCTCGCCGCGCGCCTGCTCCGGGGAGAGGTACTGCGCCGTACCGATGACTGCGCTGGTCTGGGTCATGGTGGTCGCACCGCTGGCCAACGCCCGGGCGATGCCGAAGTCCATCACCTTGACCTGGCCGGTCTGGGTGAGCATCACGTTGCCGGGCTTGATGTCCCGGTGGATGATCCCGTGCCGGTGGCTGAACTCCAGGGCGGCGCACATGTCGGCGCAGATCTCCAGCGCACGGCGCGGTTGCAGTCGCCCCTCGGCGCCGAGGACCTCCTTCAAGGTCCGCCCGTTGACGAACTCCATGACGATGAACGGCAGCGTCTCACCGGTCGGCGCGGTCTCCTCGCCGGTGTCGTAGACCGCCACGATGGCCGGGTGGTTGAGCGAGGCGGCGTTCTGCGCCTCCCGACGGAACCGCATCTGGAACGTCGCGTCCCGGGCGAGGTCGGTGCGGAGCATCTTGATCGCGACGTCCCGACCGAGCCGGAGATCGCGACCACGGTGCACCTCGGCCATGCCGCCATAGCCGAGCAGCTCGCCGACCTGGTACCTGCCACCGAGCAGGCGGGCCTGCGCTGTCATCGCGTCTGTCGTCCTTCGCTCGTCGTCGTCCCGCCGTCGCCCGGCTGGAGTCGTACCTCTCGACGGTACGACGTCCGGGTCGGATCGTCGCGCCCGTCGAGTCGTAGCGCGCCGGACGTCACGGTGCGCGGCGCAAGCTCGGCGGATACGCCGGCCTGCGACTGCTTCCGCAGGTTGTAGGAAATCACGCCAGAGCAGAGCAGGACCAGCACGGCCAGCAGGATGGCGAGAAGCACCATTCCAGGCCGGGACCGCTGGGGCTGGGGTGACGGCGTCGCCGGGCCGGCCTGCCGGACGTACGCCGGCGGGTGTTCCTGCCGGGGCGGCCCGGACGGCACCGATGCCGCACCGCGTGGGTAGCCGTTAGGGGCCCCCTGCGGGCGGACGGGCTGGACGGCCGGCGCGACGGCGGTGGGGCGTGGCTGTTGGGCGGGTGCGACAGCGGTCGGCCTCGCTCCGGCCACCGGCGGGCGGGCGGCCGGCGGACGCATCTGGTGCGCCTGCGGCACCTGAGCCCGGCCCGGCGCGGCCGGCGAGGCGGGCGCCGCGGACACCGGCCCGGAGTTCGCGCCGGCCCGAGCCTGCTGGGAGAGCGCGGCCTTGAGCTGGCGGGCGACCCCGGCGAGTGCCGCGGCGCTCGGCCAGCGGGCGGCAGGATCCTTCGCCAGCGCCCGTTCGACCAGAGCGCGCACCTGCGGAGGGATGTCGGCCGGCAGTGGCCGGGGGGTCTCCCGGACGTGCCGCATCGCGATGTCGAGGGGGTTGTCGCCCTCGAACGGCCGCCGACCGGCCAGGCACTGGTAGGCGACAACGCCTAGGGCGTAGACGTCGGATGCCGGGGTGGCCACGCCGCCGGTGGCCTGCTCCGGTGAGATGTACGAGGCGGTGCCGAGCACCGAACCGGCGGCGGTGAGCTGGCCGACCATGTCGGAGCGGGCGATGCCGAAGTCGGTCAGCACCAGTGTGCCGTTCGGCCGGACCAACAGGTTGCCCGGCTTCACGTCGCGGTGCACGATGCCCTTTTCGTGGGCGGCGTGCAGCGCGTCGGCGGCCTGCGCGACGAGGGCCATCGTCCGCGCCGGGGTGAGCCGGCCGACCCGGCTCAACGTGGACGACAGGGCGTCACCCTCGACGTACTCCATGACCAGGAAGGCGATCTGCTGGTCGTTGCCGAAGTCGTAGACGTCCACCACGCCGGGATGGTTGATGGTGGCCATGGTCCGGGCCTCGCCACGGAACCGCTCGCCGAAGTCCGGGTCGTCGAGCAGGGCGGGGAGCAGGCTCTTCACCGCGACCGTCCGGCCGAGCACCTGGTCGGTGCCGCGCCAGACGTCGCCCATGCCGCCGCTGGCGATCCGCTCGTCGAGACGGTAGCGGTTGCCGAGCTGCACGCCGGGGCTGAGCATGTCAGCGACCCCCTGGGTCGGCGATGGCGGCCTTCATGATCTGGCCGGCGATCCGCGCCGCCTCGGCGCTGCCACCGGGGCCGGCCTGCTCCAGCATCACGCAGACAGCGGAGACCGGGTTGCCGTTCTTGTCCAGGGCGAAGCCGATGAACCAGCCGTGGTCCGGCCGGTCCGGGGCGGACTGGGCGGTGCCGGTCTTGCCACCGACCGTGTAGCCGTTGATCGCGGCCTTCTTGCCGGTGCCGTTCTGGACCACGCTGACCATCATCTCGCGCAGGTCGGCGGCGACCTGCGGCTCGACGGGCTGGCGCAGCTCCCGCGCCTTCGCGCTGTAGTAGCTGGTGGTCCGGTCCGGCGCGAGCAGCTGCCGCACCAGGTACGGCCGCATCTGGCTGCCGTTGTTCGCGATCGCGCCAGCGATCATGGCACCTTCGAGCGGGGTCATCCGGACGTTGTTCTGGCCGATCGAGGACTGGGCCAGCGCGGCCGGATCCGTGCTGCCGTCCGGGTTCTGGATGTCGCCGGTCCGACTGGCCGCCGTGGGCAGGCCGCCCTCACCGAGATGACCGACGGTGAGGTCCTCCTGCTCGAAGCCGAACTGCCGGGCCTTCTCCTTGATGGTGTCGGCTCCGAGTCGCACGCCGAGCTGCGCGAAGCCGGTGTTGCACGACTCGGTGACCGCCTCCAGCAGGGTGACCTTCGGCTCCGGGCAGATCGAGGCGGCGGCGTTTTTGATCGGGGTGCCCGAGGTGGGCGGGGTCCAGCTGGAACCGGCCGGGATCTGGGTGGATTTGGTGATGCCGTTCTCGAGCGCCGCCGCGGCAACCACGATCTTGAAGGTGGAGCCCGGCGGCAGTGTCTCGTCGAGCGCGCGATTCTTCAGCGGTTCGGCCGGGTCCTGCTCCAGCTTCTTGTACGCCACCGTCGCCTCGTTGGTGTCGTGGCTGGCCAGCGGGTTCGGGTCGAAGCTCGGCATGGAGACCAGCGCCTGGACGGCACCGGTACGCGGGTCGATGGCGATCGCCGCGCCCCGCTTCGCACCCACCTCGTTGTTGCGCAGCTGGTCGTACGCCACGTCCTGGGCCCGCTTGGAGAGCGAGAGCAGCACGTTGCCGCCGCCGGTGTCGTCGCCGGTGAACATGTCCTTCAACCGGTCGCCGATCAGCTGGTCGCTGGTGCCGGCCAGGAAGTCGTTCTCGGCTCGCTCGATGCCCTGGTCGGCCAGGTTGACCGGCTTGTAACCGAGCACGTGGGCGTACTTGGCGCCGCTGGGATACATGCGCCGGAACTTCAGGTTGCCGGTGGTCTCCTTGCTGGTCGCCAGGGCCGTGCCGCCAGCCTCGATATTGCCGCGCTTGCGGTCGTACTCGGCGACCTGGACCCGACCGTTGTAGTCGCTGGTCCGGTATTCGTCCGCCTTGTAGGCCTGGATCCAGTTGAGGTTGGCGAAGAGCAGACCGAACAGGACCATGACGACGACGCCAACGCGGCGCAGGGGTGCGTTCACGGCTTGATCACCTCCGTGGGAGCACCGTGCAGCTGCTCGGGCGGGCCACCGCTGGGACGAGCCGCCTTGCCGCCGCCCCCTCCGGTCACCGGTCGGCGGGCTCCGTCGGAGACCCGCAGCAGCACCGCGATGAGCAGCCAGTTGGCCATCAACGACGACCCTCCGGCGGACAGGAACGGGGTCGTCTGACCGGTCAGCGGGATGAGCTTGCTGATCCCGCCGACGATCACGAAGACCTGGAGGCCGAGGGTGAACGCGAGACCGCCGGCGAGCAGCTTGCCGAACGAGTCGCGTACCGCCAGCGCGGCGCGCAGCCCGCGCTCCACGATGAGCAGGTAGACGACCAGCAGCGCGGACAGGCCGAAGAGGCCGATCTCCTCACCGATGCCGGCGAAGATGAAGTCGTTCTGCACCTCGGGCAGGATCTCCGGCTGACCGCCGCCCGGCCCGGCACCGAAGAGCCCGCCCGTGCCCAGGGCCAGCAGGCCCTGCACGAGTTGGTAGCCCTTGTTGGTCGGGTCGGCGAACGGGTCGAGCCAGATCTCCGCCCGCACGTAGAAGTTGGCGAACGGCCCGCCGACCGTCGAGCCGAGGACGTAGGCGAGGTACGCGCCGCCGAAGAAGAGGACCAGGCCGATCAGCAGCCAGCTGACCCGTTCGGTGGCGATGTAGAGCGTCACCACGAACATGCCGAAGTAGAGCAGCGAGGTGCCCAGGTCCTTCTCGAAGACCAGCACCAGGACGCTGATCAGCCAGACGCCGACCACCGGCCCGAGATCGCGGCCACGCGGGAAGTCGATGCCGAGGAAGCGCCGACTGGCCAGCGAGAGCACCTCACGCTTGCGCACCAGGTAGTAGGCGAAGAAGACCAGCAGCGCCAGCTTGGCGAACTCACCCGGCTGGATGGAGAAGCTGCCGACCCGGACCCACAGCTTCGCGCCGTTGATCTCGGAGATGCTCGACGGCAGCACCGCCGGGATCATCACCAGCACGATACCGGCCAACCCCAGGGTGTACGCGTACCGCGAGATCGACCTGTGGTCGCGCATGATCGCGAGCAGGCCGGCGGCGAGGATCACCGCACCGAGCGTCCAGGCCAGCTGACGCCCGCCCTGCCCCGCGAAGACGGCCAGGCTCTCCCGCTCGGCCACGGGGGCGTCGCCCAGGTCGATCCGGCGCAGGAAGCCCACCCCGAGCCCGTTGAGCAGGGCCACCGCCGGCAGCAGCGCCGGGTCGGCGAACGGGGCCAGGAACCGGATGACCAGGTGCAGGCCGAGGAAGACCGCGCCGAGCGCGGCTGCCGGCATCCAGAAGTCCGGGGTGACCGTGTCCAGCAGGTTCGCCTCGACGGTCGCCCCGTACGCGGCCACCAGCACCATCGCGAGCAACAGCAGGTACAGCTCGGCGTTGCGGCGCGACCGCGCCAGGCGTACGCCGGATTGCTCGCCCGCGGTGGCGGGCGAGGGTGCCGGTGTGGCCGCTACGGTCACGGGTGGAGTCCTCAGGATCTCAGCCGACGCTCACTCAGGAGACCGGCAGCCGGCCGGGTCGAGCGCCGGCGGGGCCGAGTCGGAGGGCGTGACGTCGGGTGTGGTGGTCGCGCCGGCAGCACCGAGAGCGGTGGTGGCACCGACGGTCGGGCTTGCGCTGACGACCCCGTTGGGGGTCGGCGACGCGTTGGCGCTCGGGCTGCCGTTCGGGGTCGGCGTCGAACCGAGTGGGCTCGGCGTCGGCGTCGGCGTGGTGACCCCGACGGCGGTCGGGTCGAGCGGGCAGAGCGGCTTCAGGTTGGGGTTGCTCGGCGTGTCGCTGGTCAGCTCGGCGAGCTGACGCTCGGCGTCCGGCTCACTCTTCGCCCGGATGCCGACCTTGACGGTGTCCTGGGCGGCGACGGTGAGGTCGTCCAGGCGGGTGCCGCTGCGGCGGTGCACGCTGGACAGGTCCATCCCGGCGATCTGACCCTGGACACCGCGGAAGACGGCAACCTGGCCCTCTTCGGTGGCTCCCACGTAGTACTGCCGCTGGGTGTACGTCCAACCGCCGAACGACGCACCGCCGACGATCACCAGCAGGGCCAGCGCCATGGCGGCGGTCCGGACCGGGCGTCGCTTCGGCCGATCGGCGTCATCGTCGGAGGCCGCCGGCTCCTCGGGCGCGGCCGGACGCGGCGCGGAGAGCGCCGACGCTCGGGCGGCCGGAGTCGAGTCGTCGGCGGAGGTCGCCATGCCCCGGTCCCGGGCGGCGGCGCCGCCCACGATCGGGGTCGCCTCGACGATGTCCTGGTCGGTGGCGTCGGCGATGATCACCGTGATGTTGTCCGGCCCACCGCCGCGCAGCGCGAGCTGCACCAGCCGCTCGACGCACTGCTGCGGGTCGGTGTACTCCCGCAGGGTCTCGCCGATGGTTTCGGCGCTGACCACACCCGAGAGGCCGTCGCTGCAGATCAGGTACCGGTCGCCGGGCATGACCTGGCGGACCGAGTATTCCGGGTCGATGTCCCGACCGTCGAGGGCACGGGTGAGCAGCGACCGCTGCGGGTGGCTGCTCGCCTCCTCGGCGCTGATGCGGCCTTCGTCGACCAGCATCTGGACGTAGGTGTCGTCCTTGGTGATCTGCGCGAACTCGCCATTGCGCAGCAGGTAGGCCCGCGAGTCGCCAATGTGGACCATCCCCAGCTTGCTGCCGGTGAAGAGGGTCGCCGTCAGCGTGGTGCCCATCCCCTCCAACTGCGGGTTGGCGTCCACTGTGTCGCGGAGTTGTTGGTTGGCGGTGCCCACTGCCGAACGCAACGCGTCGACGAGAGCGTCCCCTGGGACGTCCTCGTCGAGCGGCGCCATGGCACCGATGACGATGTTGCTGGCGACGTCACCGGCGGCCATACCGCCCATGCCGTCGGCAACGGCGAGTAACCGCGGCCCGGCGTAGACGGAGTCTTGATTGCCGTCTCGGATCAGACCGCGGTCGCTGTGGGCCGCATAGCGCAGGGTCAGAGTCATGGCCGTAATTCGAGGGAAGTGCGGCCGATCCGGATCGGCACGCCGAGGGGGACGGGGGTTGGTCCGGAGACCTTAGCGCGATCGAGGTACGTGCCGTTAGTCGAGCCGAGGTCCTCGACGTACCACTGCCCCTCACGCGGCATGAGCCGGGCGTGTCGCGCGGAGGCGTAGTCGTCGGTGATGACCAGGGTGGAGTCCTCAGCCCGACCGATGGTGATCTGCGCTTCCCCGAGAGTGATTTTGGTGCCGGCCAGCTGACCGGCCGTCACTACCAGTTGGTGCGCCGCTCTGCCCCGTTTCACCTTCGCTGGCTTGGCCCCCTGCCCCGTCGAGGCGCCCACCGCGCGTGGCGCGGCCACCAGACGACCGGACCGGGCGCCCGCGAAGAGGTCCCTACGGATCACCCCGACCACCGTGAACACGAAGATCCACAGCAGGATCAGGAACCCGAACCGGGCAACGGTGATGACCAGTTCCGGCAAGGCGGGTCAGCCGTCCACGCGGAAGGTCAGCGTCGTCGTCCCGAGCTGGACCATGTCACCGGGGTTGAGCGCGACGGCGGAGACCCGCTGCCCGTTCACCATGGTGCCGTTGGTCGAACCCAGGTCGGTCAGCACGACCTGGCCCCCGTCGAAATCCAGCCGGGCGTGTCGCCGGGAGATGCCGACATCGGGCAGACGCAGGTTGGCCTGGTCGCCGCGACCGATCACCGTCGACCCCATCTGAAGGGGGTAGGTGCGACCGTCGCCGGAGACCAGCCGCACGTTGCGACCGCCACCGTGCCCGGGCGGCGGGCCGTAGCCACCGCCCTGGTCGTACGCGGGGTAGGCGGGCGGGCCGGCGTCGTAGCCGGGCGCCGACACCGGGGCGACCTCGCCGCCGGTGTAGACCTCGGCCGTGACACGGAACATGCCCGTGTCCAGGCCCTCGCCTCGCTCGATCTCGACGATCACATCGCCGTAGACCGTCCACGCCTGCTCGCCGATGAACTCCGCCTGCGACTGGGCCAACTCCTGGGCCAGCGCGGCGGCGTACGGCGCCAGCCGACTGTGGTCGAACGGCGAGAGATCGATCACGTAGCGGTTGGGCACCAACGTGCGCCCACCGGCCAGGATCGCCTTGTGCGCCTCGGCCTCCCGCTGCATGGCGTTGAGGATCTCCACGGGGTGGACCACCCCTTTGAAGACCTTGGCGAAGGCCCCTTCTACCAGGCCTTCCAGACGCTTCTCGAAGCGTTGCAGCACGCTCACCGGCTCCTCCTCGGGTCCCGAGGACATGATGGTATCCGGCCGGCGCGCGCGCAGCTCACACGCCGCTCGGCCGGCTGCTCTCGACCCGTTCGGAAGGGCCGGGATTGTCGTGCTAATCTTTCGTCCGCCACGAACGGTCATCGTTCGTGGCGAGCGTCAGGGACAGCGTAGTATTCCCGAGGCCCGTTGGAGACAGCGGGGCCGGGCGGCTAGAGTGTTCCGGGTTGTGCCACGGGGATGTGGCGGAATGGCAGACGCGCACGGTTCAGGTCCGTGTGCCCGAAAGGGCGTGGGGGTTCAACTCCCCCCATCCCCACCACCGACGAGGGCTCCGCTTTATGCGGGGCCCTTCCGTCATATCGGGGCGTGCTGGACGTCACGCTATGCTCCGATGGATTCTGCCTCCGATGGACCAGGAGTGGCGTGTGAGTGTCGCGTTGGTGACAGGGTCGGGTGGTCTGATCGGCTCCGAAGCGGTCCGGCATTTCGCCGGCCTCGGTCTGGACGTCGTCGGCATCGACAACGACATGCGCCGGTACTTCTTCGGCGAGGACGGCTCCACCTCGTGGAGCCTGGAACGGCTCGGCCGTGACCTGGGTAACGCGTACACCCACTTCGCGGTGGACATCCGGGACCGGGACGGCCTGGAGCAGGTGTTCAAGAAGTACGGCTCGGACATCGCAGTGGTGATCCACAGCGCTGCCCAGCCGAGCCATGACTGGGCAGCCAAGGAGCCGTACACGGACTTCGACGTGAACGCCGGCGGCACGCTCAACATCCTGGAGAACACCCGCCGGCACGCGATCGACGCGCCGTTCATCCACTGCTCGACGAACAAGGTGTACGGCGACCGGCCCAACAGCCTGCCGCTCATCGAGTTGGAGACCCGGTACGAGCTGCCCGAGGACCACCGCTGGTACCAGGGCATCACCGAAGAGATGTCGATCGACCACTCGCTGCACTCGGTCTTCGGCGCCTCCAAGGTCGCCGCGGACGTGATGGTCCAGGAGTACGGGCGCTACTTCGACATGAAGACCGCCTGTTTCCGGGGCGGCACGCTGACCGGCCCGGCGCACTCCGCCGCCGAGCTGCACGGGTTCCTGGCCTATCTGATGCGCTGCGTCATGGAGGGCCGGACGTACAACCTCTTCGGCTACAAGGGCAAGATGGTCCGGGACGCGATCCACTCGCACGACGTGCTGACCGCGTTCGAGGCGTTCTTCCGGGCCCCGCGATCCGCGGAGGTCTACAACCTCGGTGGCGGCCGCCACTCCAACACCTCGCACATCGAGGCGTTCCGGATCGCGGAGGAGATCACCGGCCGCGAGGCGCAGATCAACTACGTCGAGCAGAACCGCACCGGTGACCACCAGTGGTACGTGAGCAGCATGGCCCGGTTCGAGGCGCAGTATCCGGACTGGAAGATCACCTACGACGTGCCGATGATCCTGCGGGAGATCTACGAGGCCAACGTGGACAAGTGGGTGGCCCAGCCGTGAGCGCCCGGACGAAGCGCAACGTGCTCGGCGTCCTGGTCGACGCCACCGACTACGCCACGGCGACCGACGCGGTGGTGACCGCGGCACACGAACGGCGTCCCCTCGCGCTGACCGCGTTGGCAGTGCACGGTGTGATGACCGGGGTGCTCGACCCGGCGCACAACGCGCGGCTCAACTCCTTCGACGTGGTGACGCCGGACGGGCAGCCCGTGCGGTGGGCGCTCAACCTGCTGCACCACGCGGGGCTCAGCGACCGGGTGTACGGGCCGACCCTGACCCTGCACGTGCTGTCGCGCTTCGCCGACGAGGGGCTACCGGTCTACCTGTACGGCTCGACCGAGGAGACCCTCGCCCGGTTGATCCCGGCCCTGGAGCAGATGTTCCCGGCGCTGAAGATCGCCGGGGTGGAGCCGTCCAAGTTCCGTGCCGTCCAACCCGGTGAGGACGCCGAGATCGCCGACCGGATCCGGTCCAGTGGCGCCCGGTTGGTGCTGGTCGGGCTCGGCTGCCCGCGCCAGGAGGTCTTCACGTACGCCATGCGGCCGCTGCTCGACATGCCGCTGATGGCGGTCGGCGCGGCCTTCGACTACCACGCCGGGCTGCTGCGCCAGCCCCCGCCGTGGATGCAGCGCGTCGGCCTTGAGTGGTTCTGGCGCCTCGGTCTGGAGCCGAAGCGGCTCTGGCGCCGCTACGTCATCCTCAACCCGGCCTACCTGAGCCGGCTCGCCGCGCAGAAGACCGGCCTGTGGAAGGCCCGCCCGCCGGCGCCGGCCACCGAGCGGCCGGCCACCTTCTCGGTCTGAGCCCGATCCGTACGACGCAAGGCCCCACCCGGCGTGCCGGGTGGGGCCTTGGTCGTCAGAACCCGATCAGACGGTCAGGGTCCAGGTGTTGATGTAGCCGGTGTCGGCCGAGTAGGTGTCCCGCACCTGGAGTCGCCAGATGCCGTCGGCGGCCTCACCGGACACGTTGACCGTGTACGTGGCGTTCACGTTGTCGGCGCTGTCCGAGGTGCTGCTGTTCTTCAGCCGGTACGAGCTGCCGTCCGGGGCGAGCAGGTCGATGACCAGGTCACCGCGGTAGGTGTGCACGATGTTCACCGCCACGGTGGAGGCCGAGGAGGCGTTGCGACCGCAGCCGGAGATGGTGATCGAGCTGGTCACCGCCGAGCCGGCGTCCGGGATCGACACGTCGGTGCCGTTGGTGCCGGTGCAGCCGGTGGGCGGCGGCGGGGTGGTGCCGCCCGTGCCGACGTAGAGCAGCAGGTTCGGCGAGCCCGAGCCGGGGTTGCCCACCACGTTGGGCGTGGCGTTGGCCACCAGTTGGTTGCGGACCTGAGCCGGGGTCCAGCTCGGGTTGGCGCTGGCCACCAGGGCCGCAGCTCCGACCACGTGCGGGGTGGCCATCGAGGTGCCGCTGATCGTGTTGGTGGCGGTGTTGCTGGTGTACCAGGCCGAGGTGATCGACGAGCCGGGCGCGAAGATGTCCAGGCAGGTGCCGATGTTGGAGAACGATGAGCGGGCGTCCGTGCTGGTCGTCGAGCCCACAGTGATGGCTTCCGTGGTGCGCGCCGGTGAGGTGTTGCAGGCGTTCGCGCCGCTGTCGTTGCCGGCCGCCAGGCCGTACGTGACGCCCGAGGCGATCGAGTTGCGGACGGCGTTGTCCAGCGAGGTGTTCGCGCCGCCGCCGAGGCTCATGTTCGCCACCGCCGGCTTGATCGCGTTCGCGGTGACCCAGTCGACGCCACCGATCACACCGGCGTTGGTGCCACTGCCGGAGCAGTTCAGCACCCGTACGCCGACGAGCTGGACGCCCTTGGCCACCCCGTACGCGGACCCGCCGACGGTGCCGGCCACGTGCGTGCCGTGCCCGTTGCAGTCGTCGGCCGACCCGCCGTCCACCGCGTCGTAGCCGGAGGTGGCCCGGCCGCCGAAGTCGTTGTGCGAGAACTTGATGCCGGTGTCGATGATGTAGGCGTGCACGTTGCTCGCCGTGTTCGGGTAGGTGTAGGAGCTGTCCAACGGCAGGTTGCGCTGGTCGATCCGGTCGAGGCCCCAGGAGGGCGGGTTGGCCTGCGTGCCGGAGATCGAGACGGTGTGGTTCTGCTCGACGTACGCCACGGCCGGGTCGGCCGCGATCCGGGCCGCCGCGCTGGCGCTCACCTTGGCCTCGAAGCCGCGCAACGCCGCGCCGTAGGTACGGGCCACCGTGCCGCCGTGGCGGCCGGAGAGCCGCTTCGCCGTGTCGCCGACCCGGTCCCGGGCGACGGCGCTGTCCTTGAGTACGACGATGTAGCTGTCCGGCACGGCGGTGGCTCCGCCGGCGGCCCGAACCACACCCACGGGTTCGGCGGCCAGGGCTGGGGTACCGACGGCCAGCACGGTCGCCGCGGCCACCCCGATCAGTACGGACCTTCGTGGAAGACCCATTTCCTACCTCCCTCTGACCGGCGGTGGAACGTGACCACCGGTCCCAACATCAATCGACACTTGCCGATCTAGCTGAGGGTAAGTCAGCCGTCGGGCAGTTGAACATGTCGAAACGGCCATACCTTCGAGTGATGACCCCCTACGGGCCCGGCGTCCGGGGCGAACGGGGGGCACGCCCGGATTCGCTCCGCCCGGATTCGGGAAAGACTCTCGAACATGGAGAGTCAGCTCAGCATCCTGCTCCCGGTCGCCGCCGTCTGGCTGGCCGCCGGCGTCGTTGCCGACGGCCTTCCCCGGCTGCGCAACACCCGCATGCTGCGTCGGCGTACCGGATGGTTGCTGGTGCTGGCCCTCACCGGCCTGGCGCTCACCGCCGCAGTGCTCGGCGGCGGGCTGTTCAGCGCCGGCACCGCTCCGATCGACCGGGCCGCCGCCGGCCTCACACTGGCCGCCGGCCCGGCGCTCGTGGCGACGGTCTGCTCGGTACGACGGATCCGCCGGCTGTGGGCCGGCGCGGGCGCGTTCGCCAGTGCCCCCGCCACCCCCGCGCCGCACGGGCTGCGCGCCGCCGCGGCCCACCCGCTCGTCGGGCTGCCGCTACAGGTCACCGCCCTGGCCACGGCGCCGGCGTTGATCGCCGCCGCTGGCGCCGACCTCGGGGCCGACCCCGGCGTCACCGGGCCGGCCATCACCGTGGGCGCGCTTGCGGTGATCGCCATCGGGGTCCGGCACGCGCTACGCCACAACCGCCTCGCGGAGCGGGCCCAGCCCGCCGTCGCAGGGTCAACGCGGGCGGCTGGCGCTCTGCACGTATAGCAGTTCCAGGATCGACCTGGTCGCCTCGAACCAGCGATCCAGCCAGTCCTGCGAGGGCACTGTGCCCTTCGGCGGCAACTCCATCAGCAGCCCACGCAGCAACGGGTGGTCCGCCAGGGACTCGGGCGGCTCGATCGGCCAGCCCGCCGGCGGGAACGACGGCTCGATCAGCGGGTTCGGGTCCAGTGAGGGCAGCGACAGCGGAGGATCCGTCGTCTCGGAAGCACCCTCCCGCCCGCTCAACTCCTGGTCGGTCGAGACCACCTCGGTCAGAACCGTGTCTCGACGAGCGCCGCGGTACTTGCCACCGAACCGCTCCGGCTTGGCCGGACCGGTGGTGAGGTTGTCTGAACCGATCGTCGTCATCCGTCTCGCCTACTCGCTCGGTTGCGGGTCGGTGCGGCGGGTCGTCGACCAGCGCCGTACCGACCGGTTCAACGAGACGGGGACGCTCTGGCGACGGGAATCCCGACGGAACCTGGCCGACTCCTGCCGCGACGCGGCAGTCAGTCGCGCCTACCGCGGACACGGCGGAGTCCCCGTCCGGCGAACCAGACGGGGACTCCACTGACCAGTCGGTCAGACCGCGCCGAACACACCACCCCTGGTGCCGGCAACGAAGGAGTGCCAGTCACCCGGTGCGAAGACCAGGGCGGGGCCCGCCTTGTCCTTCGAGTCCCGCACTCCGACCGCCCCCGTCACGTACGCCACCTCCACGCAGTTGTCACAGTTCGGCCCGCTCTTCGAGCTCTTGAACCATGCTGCCTGCGTCAGGTCCACGGGGAACCCTTTGGTCGCCATTTCCACAACGGCTCCTCTGCCAGTTTTGCGATGTGTGCGACGGACTCCTCCGGACGTATGGCCGCAGCGCGGATGTGATCGAAGATGAAGCTGTACTTCTGTAGTTCGTCGCTCTTCTCGAGGAAAAGCCCACCCGTGGCGTTCTCCGCGTACACAACATCCGGATCACCGGGCTCAGGGAAGCTGAGGATCGTGAACGTGCCGTCCATGCCGGCATGCGCACCCACCTCGAAGGGCAGGATCTGCAGCGTCACGTTCGGCAACTCGGCCACCTCGACCAACCGTTTGAGTTGACCGCGCATCACCTCGTCCCCGCCCACCGGCCGACTTACCACCGCCTCATCGAGCACCACCCACAGATCGACCGGATCGTCCTGGGTCAATAACGACTGACGGCCCAAACGGACACGCACTCTTTGATGCACCTGATCGGCGGTGAAGTCCGGCCGAGCGGCACGGATCATGGCTCCGGCGTACTCCTCGGTCTCCAGAAGGCCCGGAACGACCTGCTGTTCGTACGCCCGGATCGAACTGGCCGCCGCCTCCAGCCCGACGTACGCGCCGACGAGCACGGTGCTGTAGGGGTGCCACCAGCCCTTCTGGCGGGCCTCCCGGGCGATCTGCACGAGCTCGTCGCTCTCGGCGCCGACGACGCCGTAGATCCGCAGCATGTCCCGTACGTCGCGGGGGGTGGCCGTGGTGTGCCCGGTCTCGATCCGGGAGACCTTGGACGCCGAGCATTCCAACTGTTCGGCGACCACCTCGATGGTGATTCCGGCGGACTCCCGCTGGCGACGCAGCTCGGCCCCGAGCCGCCGCCGTCTGATGGTGGGACTGCGCCGCTCACTCATCGCGCAACCCCGTGAGTCACTGGTCTCCGCCGCTGGCTGCTCGACCCCACTCGGGCTACCTCCGGTAACGCGCCACTGGGTGACACCCGCCGGGGGCGCGACCGTCGACCGGCGAGCGTTCGCGACGAAGGGGGTGGTGCCGGTCCTCGGCCGGCCGCGACGGGCGAAACCGATCCCCAGTCTGCCGCCCGGACGCGGATGGCTTCAATAGGCCTTTCGCGCGACACGCTCACGTATCGGCAAAAGTCGACGTGCAACTTGCATGAAGCACGTCCCTGATGCACTCTGTCCGTATGGCACGGATCACTCAGCGTCTCCGTTCGGTCCCTCGGAGTGGTGACCCCACCGCTTCGGGGAAGCTGGGCACGACGCGGGCCCGGCCGACGACAACGCGACCTGCTCCGGGGTAAGGACCCCGCCGCTGCAAGCCGGCAAGCTGCGGCGGCGGGCGCGTTCCCGGAAGCAACCGGGTGGTGGTCGGGTGACGGCACGTCACCAGCGGGGTACGGCCCGACCACTGCCATCCGCACCACCGGTTCACGAGGCACGACCCCGTCACCGGCCGAGACGTCCCCCGTTCAGGCACCGCCGGCGCAATCGCCGGCCGATCCTCCCCAGGAGCCCATGTGCTTCCCCGCACCGGTGACGTACTGCATGTGACACGCGCGGCGAGTGTCCAGTTCCTCAGGCCGATCAAGTTCCGGGTGATCCGGGTCCTCGACTGGCCGACCTATGACGGCTGGCTGTGGCTCGACGGCTACGAGTTGAACACCGCGGGTGACGCTGTCACCCGACGGTCGATCTTCGTTCAGCGGGAAGGGTTGCAGCAACTGCAGGCCGCCCCCGAACCCCGTCCGCACACCGTGCGGGCCCGCCGCCCGGTCGCGCGTACCCCGCTCCGGGTGGGCTGACCGACCCGAACCGCCGCCGGTGGGCGTGCCGTCGCCATAGAATCGGTACGCCCACCCCGGCACGTTCCACCCGCTCGTCCAGGACCCTGACCCTGGGATGGTCATGGTCAATCAGCCCGCCCTGCGGCGGCACCACCGCTCTCTTATCGCCTATGCCTTCGGACTCCTCGCCCTCCTCGGGGCGATGGCGACACTCCTGGTCCTCGCCCGCGACCCGGCGATGTCGTCCACCCGGCTGACCGCACCGGTGCCCGCACCGGAGATCACCGTGCTCGACTCCGACCCGCCGACGGGCGACGGTCAGTCGGTCTACGACAAACCCGGCTGGACCGACACCGACACCGACACCCCGGCCGAGCAGGCTGGTGGTACCGACCGGACCGGACCGGTGTCCGGGCTGGGTGCCGGCGGCCAGTCCGACGGCCGTCAGGAACTCACCGAGGCCGCTCCGGCTGGGCACAGCGCCACGGACATCCGCCATTCCCTCTTCTGGTCCGGCATCTTCGGCCTCGCCATCTCGCTGGCCGGCATCGGCCTCGTCGGCACCCGCCGCCGGATGTGGTGACCAGCGGTCACGACGTGCTCGTCACAGTGGGGCTCGGTGTGGTCGGGCTCGCCCCGGTCGAGGGCTGAGCCTGGGAGATGATCAACAACACCTCGTCGTCGGTGGACACCGACGTGCCGGCGTCCGGCTCGGTGCCCACCACGGTCCCGGGTGGCAACTCCGACGGGCGGTACACCACCCGGTAGGTCAGACCGAGCCGAGCCAACAGCCCTTCGGCGGTGGCCTGCGGCAGGCCGGCGAGCGGTGGCACCGGCAGCTCGTCCGGCGCTTCCGTGGTCGGCGAGCTGCTCGGCGACTCACTGGTGGGTGCCGCCGACGTGGGGGCTGCGCTGGTCGGCAGGGCGCTGGGGGCACTGGTCGGCGGAGGCGACGGGGTGGGCCCGCGATCGTCCCGGTCGTCGTCCTGCTGGGCGAGCACCACCCAGAGCGCGCCCCCGAGCAGGCCGGCGAGCAGCAGCGCCAGTACGCCCCAGAGGATCGGCGACCACCACCGCCGACCACCCTGCTCCTCGACGTACCACTCACCGCCGGCGTCATCTGGTCGGGGCGAGCGCACCTCGGCCCGGCCGGACCAGGCCGGCGGTATCGGCGCCGTCCGGTCGGCCGGCGGGCCCGGCCGGGTGCCGGCAGACCGGTCGATCGGCATTGTCTGGTCGGGCGAAGGATCGGGACGAGCCGGGACGGTCCGGTCGATCGGTGCCGTCTCGTCCGGTCCGTCGGCGGCGGGCCCGGTCGGGGCCGGCCGATCAGCGGCGGAGGGCAGGGGTCGGGTCCGGTCGTCGTCGTGCTCGTCGGCGGGAGGCTCCTGGCGGTCGTCGCTCATCGCACGTCCTTTCCCGAACCCGGACGGGCGTCATGGCCCTCGACCGCCAACCTAGTCGCCCACACCGCCATCGGTGGGGATCAGCGTGCCGAGCCGCGCCGGCTGTCGGCGAGACAGGACGCCGGTACGAGGCGCGAACCCGCCGGCCTGGAATCAGGGAGTGGGTTTCGGGGTCGGCTGGCCGTCGGAGCCACACCAGATGCTGACCTGGTCGTTCCACCGGGCCGGGCCGTCCTCGGCGGGCTCCTGCCGGCTGACCTTTCCAGTACGTCCGCTGAGGTAGCGCGGGTAGAGGCCCTCGTCGACCAACTCGTCGGCGGCGTCGGCGCAACTCTCGCCGACAACGTCCGGCACCTCGGCGGCCGGCGCCGGCCCGGCAACCTGTAGTTGCACAGTCGTCCCCCGGGCGACCTCGGTGCCCACGTCCGGTGTGGTGCTCTCGACCGTACGGCCGACGCCGCCACCGAAGACCAGCCGCCAACCGAGCCGCTGCTTGCGCAGCGCCTCCCGGGCCTGCTCGAAGTCGGTGCCGATCACCGGCGGCACGGTCAGGCCGGCTGCCTTGGTCGGGGCGGCGGAGGTCTGGACCGCCGACGGTGTCGGTCGGCCGCTGCTCGGCCGGGGTGCGGTGGGCCGGGTGGTCGACGCGCCAGCCGTGGTCGCAACGGCCAGCGGGTCACCAGAGGATGCGTCGTCCTCACCGGCCAGCAACCAGCCGCCGGTCGCACCCACGGCGGCGAGCAGCACCGCTGCCAACCCACCGCCGAGCACAACGCTGGCACGGCCCGCACCGCCACCGGCGGCATTCTGCTGGCCCGTGTTCGTGTCCGTCATAACGCCCACCGCCTCATCACCGGCGACCGTACCGCCCGCCGCCCAACCCGCCCGCACCGGCGGTCCACACCGGCGGGTCTCTGCGACTCGCCGCGCCGACGACGGGACGTTACGCTGCCCGGCATGGCCAGACAGGGCTGGGGAGTGTCGATCGCGGCGGCGATCGGGGTCGCTGCCGGCGCGGGTGCCGCACAACTGGGCTTCGGCTACGGGCTCGGCGTCATCACCTGGACGCCCACCGATGCCGGTGCGACAGACACAGCCTGGGCGGACGGCCTCGCCTGGGCCACCTGGCTCGCCGCCAGTTCGACGGTCCTCGGCGCGGTCTGCGCGCAGCGGCTTCACCAACGCAACGCCCCGGCGAAGACAGTGATCTCTCCGGAAACCTCGCCAGACGGTGCTGCCCCTCAGGAGGGCCTGCGGCTCGACGAACGGCGGCCGGAGCACGACAGCCCGGTCGACGGGCCTTCACCGGTCGTCGACACCGCCCGCCCGGAGGTGGCGGGCACGCCACCAGCGGCGGCCGACACGCCGGTCGACGACCGGGGCGGCCTGCTGCGCCGGGTGGCAGTGGCGCTTGGCGCCGGGCTGGGCGGGCTGGTCACCGTCCTGTTGATTGCGGTACCCGCGCGGGTCGCGACCGGCGCGGACACCGGCGCCCCGCAACGCACGGCCGCCGTACAGGCGACGCTGGGCATCCTGATCGGCGTACTCGTCGCGATCTGGGCGCTTCGCTCCCGAGCCGCCGCGGTCAACGTGACAGCGACGGCCGCCTGGCTCTGGCTGCTCGCGGTGATCTCCGTCATCGACGGGGTACGCGTCGGACGGGGGCTGACCGGCGCGCAGCTCGGTACCTGGCAGTTCGACCCGGACCACGCCCGGTACTGGATCGGGGGCCAGATCTACTGGCCCGGTGCGCTGCTGGCACTGGTGCCCGCGCTGCTGATCGGCGTACTGGCCGCTCGGCGGTCCGCCCGCTCGGGCGGACACCGCGTGGGTGCGGCGGCCTCCGGCGCGGCGGGCCCGGTGCTCGTCGCGCTCGCCTACCTGACCACCCTGCCGCACTGGTCGACGCTGGGCCCCGCGCAGCTGTCCACCCAGCTGATCGCCCCGTACGCGGTGATCGCCGGTATCGGCGGCTCGGTGCTGGCCGCCCGCCTCGGCGAGCACAGCGAACGGAACCGCCCGGCCGAACAGAGCCGCCCGGCCCGGCCGGGTGCTGTGCCTCGGGACACGGTGACCGACCCGGCCCCGGTGACAGGGACCGAGCCCGAGCCGCCGGTCTCCGGCGCGACGGGCGAACCCACTGCGTCAACTGCCGGAGCCTCGGCCTCGACGGTTGGCACCACGGGGCGCCGCAGGAAGGTCAGCGTGCCGTCGCAGATGCCCAGGACGGGCTCGCTGCCGGGCGAAGCCACCGCCGCACCGCAGGTGCCCGCTCCGCGTACGGACCCCGACCGCTCGGATCCGACCCCTCCCACCGAAGCCACGACGAAGGACGCGGCCCCGAGCAGCCGCCGCACCCGCGCAGCCCGCCGCCCCACCACCGACTAACCCCGCCCGGCCGCCCCACCCGGCCTCACCCTGTTGATCATGAAGTTATTGCCACCTCGCTCGGCGTGTCATGGCAACAACTTCATGATCAACGCGCTTCGAGGGGGGGTGGGGGGGTGCAGGGGGTTAGGTGGTTGGCCAGGTGTGGACGGGTTCGTTGGTGCGCTGGAGTTCGGCGTAGCGCTGGACCATGTGGTGCAGCGCGGCAGGCCGGTCCATGCCGTGGCGCCGCTCCGCCGCCCAGACCGCCTCGGTCTGCCAGACGGCGCCGTTGCGGCCGGTACGGCAGCGCTGCTCGATGATGTCGAGCAGCCGGTCCCGCTGCGCCGGGGCGACGCCGAACCCGTCCAGGCCGGTGGCGGCGGTGGGCAGTAGCTGGTCCAGGACCAGCTTGGTGACTGGCACGTCGCCGAGCGCGGGCCAGTGCAGCACGGCGTCGAGGCCACGTCGGGCGGCGGCGTGGAAGTTCTCCTCGGCGGAGCTGAAGGTGAGTTGGCTCCAGATCGGGCGGTCGGCCTCGGCCAGGCCGCGTACCAGCCCGAAGTAGAAGGCCGCGTTGGCCAACATGTCCACCACGGTCGGGCCGGCCGGCAGCACCCGGTTCTCCACCCGCAGATGGGGTCGGCCGTTCATGATGTCGTAGACGGGACGGTTCCACCGGTAGACCGTGCCGTTGTGCAACCGCAACTCCCCGAGCTGTGGCACACCGCCGGCGTGCAGGACCTCCACCGGGTCCTCGTCCTCGCAGATCGGCAGCAGCGGCGGGAAGTACCGGACGTTCTCCTCGAACAGGTCGAAGATCGAGGTGATCCATCGTTCGCCGAACCACACCCGCGGCCGTACGCCCTGGGCCTTCAGCTCGTCGGGACGGGTGTCGGTGGCCTGCTGGAACAGGGCGATCCGCGTTTCGGCCCACAGTTGGCGGCCGTACAGGAAGGGGCTGTTCGCACCGACCGCCACCTGCACACCCGCGATGGCCTGGGACGCGTTCCAGTAGTCGGCGAAGCTGTCCGGGGCGACCTGGAGGTGGAACTGGAGGCTCGTGCAGGCGGCCTCGGGGGCGATCGAGTCGGTGTGCGTGCGCAACTGCTCGACGCCGCGGATGTCCAGCTCGATGTCCTCGCCCCGGGCGCCGACGATCTGGTCGTTGAGCACCCGGTAACGCTCGTTGGTGGAGAGGTTGTCCTCGACCAGGTGCCCCTCGGTGAGGGTGGGCAGGATGCCGACCAGGACGATGTTCGCGTCGGATCTGGCGGCACGCTCGTCGGCCCGGGAGAGGCTGCCGCGCAGGTCGTGCTCGTAGTCGGCGAAGCCGTTGCCCTCGATGAGTCGGGGTTCGGCGTTCAGTTCCAGGTTGAACTGCCCTAACTCGGTCTGGAAGAGGGGGTCCGCGATGTCGGCGAGGATCTCCTCGTTGCGCATCGCCGGCTCGGCGGCCGAGTCGACCAGGTTGAGCTCGATCTCCAGACCCGTCATCGGCCGGTCGGCGTCGAAGCCGAAGTCGTCCAGCATCAGGGCGAAGACGTCCAGGCACCGCCGCACCTTCTGCCGATATCGGACGCGATCATCCCGGGTGAAGGCGCCCTCTGAGACGTCCCTGCCCATGTGTCCTCCCGACGGCCGGCGCGGTCGGGATCATCCCGTCCCGGAAGCGCTTTGTGAAGCATCCACGGTAAGAGCGCCCACCTGACCGGGGCCAGAGGCCGACGGCGGTGATCCGACGTCGACCGGGGCGGACGCGCTCGTGGCGCCATCTGTACCCCGTCGTCGACCGAGTGGACCGGAAAGCGGTGAGAACAACCCGTGACAATTACCACCGCCAGTGGGAACGACGCAGGGCCCGCGCCGACGTGCGGCGCGGGCCCTGCGTACCGGATCGCCGGGAGGATTCCCCTGGCCCTCCGGCGATCCCCGGGGATCAGGCCTGGCGTACGGCCTCGCCCTCGATCTCAATCTTGATCTTGCGGCTGACCAGCACGCCCCCGGTCTCCAGGGCGACGTTCCAGGTCAGGCCGAACTCCTCGCGGTCGATCTCGGTGCTCGCGGAGAAGCCGAAGATGTCCTGGCCGAACGGGCTGCGGCCGACACCCTCGAACTCCACCTCCAGCTCGACGGGACGGGTGACGTCCTTGATGGTCAGCTCACCGGTGAGCACGAACTCACTGCCGCTGCGGGACTTGACCCCGGTGCTGCGGAACTCGAGCGTCGGGAACTTCTCGGCGTCCAGGAACTCGGGGCTGCGCAGGTGCGCGTCCCGGTCGGCCTGGGTCGTGTCGACGCTGGCGGCCTGAATGGTGGCGACGACCGACGACTGCAGCGGGTCCTCGGCGACGGTGATGGTGGCGGTCGCGTCGTTGAACTCACCGCGAACCTTGCTCACCATCATGTGCCGGGCAACGAAGCCGACCCGCTTGTGCGCCACGTCGAGCGCGTAGGTGCCGGCCGTCGGGATGGTGAGGCCGTCCCAGTCGCGGGTAACCGTCTCGATGCTGCTGGTCATGCTGCTGTCCTCCAGGGGATTGTTTAATAGCCCAACGACTGCCTGAGCAACTATAACCGCAACAATATTCCCCGTGTCAAGCACTGATATGATGAACGGGTGACCAACGTCTTCGACGATCCCCGGATCACCGCCGTCGGCCTGCTCTTCGAGGCACACGCCGGGCTGTCCGCCCGGTTCAACGCTCAACTCGAGGAGCACGGCCTCTCCGCGGTCGAGTTCGAGGTCATCACGCGACTGGCCCGCTCGCCGGGCAACCAACTACGCATGACCGACCTTGCCGCACAGACCTCCCTGTCGACAAGCGGAGTGACCCGGGTCGTGGACCGGATGGAGCGCGACGGGTTGCTGACCCGCCGGGCCTGCCCGAACGACCGCCGCAGCTCGTACGCGGTGGTCACCGCCTCCGGGATGCAACGCCTCAACGAGACGCTGCCCGGGCACCTGCAAATGATCGAGCAGTGGTTCACCGGGCAACTCGACCCAGAGGCGCTGGTGGCGCTCCTCGACGGGTTGCGCCGCGTCCGCGACGCCGCTCATCCGTGCGCAACCGCCGGCAGTGACGACGTCAGCCCGGAGCAGGCCACAGCCACCGACGAAGCCACCCGACGGCACTGATCACCACTCGCCGTCGGGCGGCGGCAGCGGCAGAAAGACCGGCAGAACTGATCCAGCCAAGCTGGAGGATTCGGTCCAAGCCGACTTTCTGCCACCCCATCGGTGGCAGGCTTCGGGCACCGGGGATCACCGGGGGGTGACGGCGCGGGCGATCAGCGAGGGGTAGCACCAAAGGGGGCTCTTCGCCCGCGCCACTCTCCCGTCGCGATCCGCTCGGGGACAGCGCAGGGCTCGATCCGCGCAGGGACAGCGCAGGGCTACTGAGCCGGTCCACCCCGGGCGGCGATCAGCGCGTAGAGCAGTCCCGACTCCTGCGGCAACAGCCGGATGCCACTCTCCACACAGACCCGGTCCAGTCGATCGAGCACCGACGGGTCCGCAGTGCTCGCAGCCAGCCCCACCAGCGCCTCCACCACGTCGCGGCGATCCTGCCCCGCATGGTCGGCCGCAGCTGCGAACCACTCGGCAGCCAACTCCCGGTCCCCCCGGTGCAGCGCCAGGTTCCCCTCGATCAGCGCACAGAGCCCGGCCTCCGGGCCACCCCAGACCAGCGCCGAGTCGTCCGAGCGCGGTCGCGGCACGGTCCCCGCCGGCAGCGCCTCCCCGCCCCCGGCGCGCAACTCGGTCAGCACCGCTGTCGCCTCCGCGGCCCGCCCGTCCTGGGCGAGCGCCAGCCCGACGGTCCCGAGCACCCGACGGCGACGCCCGGGATCACCCAGCTCGGACAGGGCAGCGATCGCTCGCCGACCACGGTCGATGGCGTCCGCGTACCAGCCCTCCAGCCGGGCGACCTCGGCGCGATTGGCCCAGCCCAGCACGCGCAGCCGCTGCTCCCCACTCTCGGCGGCGAGTCGGTCCACCGCAGCGAGTCGGCGGCGGGCCGCAGCCAGATCGCCCGCGCGGATCTCGTGCCAGGCGAGGCTGTTCTGGGCCACCGCCAGGTCCCGGGTCCGCCCGTTGCGGGCGGCCAACCGCAGCAGCGCCTCGGCCTGCTCGCGAGCCTCGTCCTGCCGCCGGACGGAGATCAGCAGGGTGCCCAGCACGTTTCGCGCCTCCAACTCCCCTGTGACGTCGCCGGCCTGCCGGAAGGTGTCCAACGCCGCACGGGCCGTCGACAACTCCTCGGCACCGGCGCCGTGCTCCGCGGCCAGCCGGGCGACGCCGAGGGCAGCCCAGCCACGCAGGAGAGGATCGGCGTCGGCGGTCCGCGGGTCCGCCAGCAGCCGCCGCAGCCACTGCCGCCCGACGACGTCGCGTCCGCGGAACCGCCACCAGCGGGTCAGACAGGCCGCCAGCCGCAGCGCTGTCAACGGGTCGTCGGTGGCCGCGTGCGCCAACGACGAGCTGATGTCACTGCTCATCTCGTCCAGCCGGTGCACCGCGTCGGGTAACCGTGGGCCGATCAGGTCACTGGCGGTACGGGCCACCAGGCGCGCGATGACCTCCGCGTGTCGACGCCGGATGCAGGTCAGCTCACCTCCGCCGGCCGCCTGCTCGACGGCGTAGTCCCGGACCGCGTCGAGCAGGCGGAACCGGAACGACCCGGTTCCGCGTACGCTCAGCAGCCCCAACTCGACGAAGCGGTCCAACAGTGGAACCGGATCGATCGCCACGGTGCCGTCCCGGTCGGCCTCGTCGACGAGCATCTCCTCGGCCAACTCGACCGACCAGCGGTTACCGAAGACGGCCAGTTGCCGCAGCGCGGCCTGTTCGTCAGACGCCAACAGGCGGTAGCTGAACGCCACCGCGTCCCGCAGGGTGACGGCGACCGCCACCGCCGCACTGGTGTCGGGTCCGCTCGTCCGGCTGCCGAGCGCCTCCGGTGCGTCCCAGGCCGGGTGGGCGGACGCGTCCGCGGGGGTGGCCAGGTCGAGCACCCGGTCGCCGTACCTGTCGAGCAATTCGGTGAGGTCGAGGAGACGGCCCCGGGCGGCCATCAGCTCGATGGCCAACGGCAGCCCGCCCAACCGGCGCACCAACGCGGCGAGCGCCGGCAGCTCAGCGGGGGTGGGCGGCTCTCGGCGGACCTGAGCGAGCCGGGCGGTGAACAACGCGACAGCCGGCCACGATTCGAGTCCGGAGTGCTCAGCCTCCGGTGGTGGTACGTCGAGTGGCGCGACCGGCCAGACCCGCTCGCCGGGCAACCCGACCGGGTGCCGCCCGGTGACCAGCACCCGCAGCGAGGGCAGCGCTCCGAGCAACCGGTGCACTGTCGCGGCCACCGGGCCGGGCGCGCGCTCCACCGCGTCCATCACCAGCAGCGTCGGCCGCCCGGCGAGCAGCGCCACGAGTTCGGACAGGCGCGCCACGCCGAGCACGGACATCGAGGCGGCGAGCACGTCCGGACCGTCGGCGCCCTCGCCCACCAGCACCCCGGCAACACCGGCCGGGTGAGCGGCGGCCACCAGGTGCGCCACCGACGTCGCCAGGGCGGTCTTGCCGACGCCGGCCAACCCGACGAGGCTCACCAACCGGGGTCCTCGCTCCGCCGTCAGCATTTCGGCCAGCTCGGTGAGGTCGCGCTCCCGGCCGATCAACTCCACCGGCGGCGGGAGCACGACCGACCTGTCGGCGGGGGCGGCGGCTGACGTGGCGTTGCCGCCGACCGCGAGCGCCGTCGACGTGGCGTCCGGCGAGGCCGGTTCGGCACCGGCCCCGCGGGCAGCGGCCAGGAACGCCGCCCGGCTGGTGCCGGTCAGCGCCAGTGCCCCGGCGAGCAGTTCCACAGTGGTGCGTTGTGGCCGGTTCGACCGGCCACGCTCCAGGTCACGGACCGTCCGCACACCCACCCCGGCCCGGGACGCCAGCTCGGCCTGGGTGAGGCCGGCGGCGCGTCGATGCCCGCGGAGCAGCTCCGGCAAGGTGGTACGTCCAGCCGGGCTCCGCGACCATTCATGATCCGGAGTCATGGGCTCGAAGAGTACGGATGGACTACGACCGTCGGCAGTCGAACGTCGGGCTACTGACGTCCGCTCGCCGAAACCCGACAGCCGTACGGACAGCCCGTCCGGGGCGACCGGCCGATCAGCTCGGCCTGGCCGCTCAGAGGCCGAGATCCCGAGCGATGATCATCCGCTGCACCTCGCTGGTGCCCTCGCCGATCTCCAGGATCTTGGAGTCCCGCCAGAACCGGGCCACCGGGTACTCGTTCATGAAGCCGTACCCGCCGTGGATCTGGGTGGCCTCCCGGGCGTTGTCCACGGCGATCGTGCTGGCGTGCAGTTTGGCGATGGCGGCCTGCCGCTTGAACGGCTCGCCGGCCAGCATCCGTGCGGCGGCGTCGTAGTACGCCAGGCGAGCGGTGTGCGCCTTCAGCTCCATGTCGGCGATCTTGAACTGGATGGCCTGGTTGGCGCCGATCGGCTGACCGAAGGCGTGCCGCTCCTTCGCATACTTGATCGACTCGTCGACACAGCCTTGCGCGAGGCCGACGGCGAGCGCGGCGATCGCAATCCGGCCCTCGTCGAGGATCCGCAGGAACTGCGCGAAACCCCGACCCCGGGCGCCGAGCAGGTTGGCGGCCGGCACCCGGCAGTCGTCGAAGGTCAGCTCGTGGGTGTCCGACGCGGTCCAGCCCACCTTGGAGTAGCCGGGCGCGACGGCGAAGCCGGGCGTTCCGGTGGGCACGATGATCGTCGACAGCTCCTTGGAGCCGTCCGGGTTCGTGCCGGTCACCGCGGTGACGGTGACCATGGCGGTGATGTCGGTACCCGAGTTGGTGATGAACGCCTTCGAGCCGTTGATCACCCACTCGTCGCCGTCCAGCACTGCCCGGGTCTGCGTGCCGGCGGCGTCCGAGCCGGTGCCGGGCTCGGTGAGACCGAAGCCGGCCAGCGCCTCACCGCTGAGCAGTCGGGGCAGCCAGGTCGCCTTCTGCTCCTCGGTGCCGAAGCGGTAGATCGGCATCGCGCCCAGCGAGACCGCCGCCTCCAGGGTGATGGCCACGCTGGAGTCGACCCGGGCCAACTCCTCCAGGGCCAGGCAGAGCGCGAAGTAGTCGCCGCCCATGCCGCCGTGTTCCTCGGCGAAGGGCAGACCGAACAGGCCCATCTTGCCCATCTGCCGGATCACCTCGTACGGGAAGGTGTGCTGCTCGTAGTGCTCGGCGATGACCGGGGCGATCACCTCGCGGGCGAATTCCCGCACGCTCTCGCGCAGCGCCGCTTGTTCGTCGGTGAGCCGGAAATCCATCTCATCCTCCTGTAAGGACGGTCCGCCCCGGCGCTCGTGACGCCGAAGGCGGGTCGCTGTGCGGGCCCGAGTCGATGGTCAGACCGGGGTGACGCCGTGCCGACGGCGGGAGAAGTGCCGATCCTTGGTACGCGCCGCCGCGAATCGACGGACCAGCTCAGTGCGTAGGTCCTGCGGCTCCACGATGGCGTCCACCACCAGCTCGCTGGCCAACCGGACGACGTCGATGTCCTGCTCGTACTCGGCCCGCTTGGCGGCGACGAAGGCCGCCCGCTCGTCCTCGTCGGCAATGGCGGCGATCTTGTTGGCGTAGACCGCGTTCACGGCGGCCTCGGCGCCCATCACGGCAATCTTCGCGGTCGGCAGCGCGATCGTGGCGTCCGGCTCGAACCCGGGCCCGGCCATCGCGTAGAGACCGGCGCCGTACGCCTTGCGGACCACCACGCAGATCTTCGGAACCGTCGCCTCGGAGATCGCGGTGATCATCTTGGCGCCGTGCCGGATGATGCCCTGCTTCTCCACCGCGCTGCCGACCATGAAGCCGGGCACGTCGCTGAGGAACAGCAGCGGCACGTTGAACGCGTCGCAGAGCTGCACGAACCGGGTGGCCTTGTCGGCCGAGTCGACGAAGAGCACACCGCCCTTGAACATCGAGTTGTTGCCGACCACACCGACGACCTGGCCGTCGAGGCGGCCGAAGCCGATGGTCAGCTCCTTGGCCCAGAGCGCCTGGATCTCGAAGAACGACCCCTCGTCGAGCAGGCCCTTGACGTACCGCCGCATGTCGAACGCCTGTCGCTCACTGGCCGGCACCAAGGCGGCCAGGTCGGCCTTCACGGGCGCGGCGACCGCCGGTGCGGTCGGCGGCGCCTGTGTCCAGTTCGCCGGCAGGTACGACAGGTAGGTCTTCACGACGTCGAGCGCGTCGGCCTCGGTCTTGCAGAGGAAGTGCCCCACGCCGGATTCGGCGGTGTGCACCTTCGCCCCGCCCATCGCCTCCAGGGTGGTCTTCTCGCCGGTGACCATCTCGACCATCCGGTCGGAGCCGAGGTACATGCTGGCGTTGCCGTCGACCAGCGCCACCACGTCGCAGAACGCCGGGATGTACGCACCACCGGCGGCGCTCGGGCCGAACAGCGCGCAGACCTGTGGGATCGAGCCGGAGGCACGGACCTGGTTCCAGAAGATCTTGCCGGCGCCACGCCGGCCGGGGAAGAGATCGACCTGGTCGGTGATCCGGGCGCCGGCCGAGTCGACCAGGTAGACCATCGGCACGCCGGCGCCGTACGCCCGCTCGATGATCCTGATGATCTTCTCGACGGTGCGGGCGCCCCAGCTGCCGGCCTTGACCGTGGAGTCGTTGGCCATCAGGCAGACCTGTCGGCCGTCGATGGTGGCGGTGCCGGTCACCACGCCGTCGGCTGGCAGACCTTCGGCCATCGTGTTGGCGTAGAGGCCGTCCTCGACGAACGAGCCCTCGTCGACCAGGAGCGCTACCCGTTCACGGGCGAAGAGCTTGCCCTTGGCCGCGTTGGCCGCGTGGTACTTGTCCGCGCCGCCGGACCGGGCCCGCTTGCGCAGCTGCTCCAGTGCCTCACCGTCGAGCGTCACGCCGACTCCTCCGCCATACTGACCTGAACGATCGTTAGGCTAGCGCATCGGCGCGGTTGTCGGCGACCTACGAGCGAACCAGACAGTTGAGCCGAGAGCAAGACATTGAAAAACGTGAATACATATCGCTAGGCTCCTGACACCCCTTCTTTCAGATCGGAGTCAGCGATGACCTCACGACTCAACCGGCTCGCCGTCGCGTTGCTCGCGACGACACTCGCCACCCTCGGCATCACGGTCGCCAACCCGTCGCCCGCGTCCGCCGCCATGACCATCTGCTACAACACCAGCCAGGCGGGCAGCTACGCCAGCGTCGCCAACCAGGCCGCCTCGATCTGGAACAACGCCACAGTCAACCTGACACTCTCCGCCAACTGCGGCTCCAACCTGCGCATCTACCGGATCACCGGCGGCGGCTCGTACGCCCAGCGGACCAGCCTCGGCAACGGCCGGGTCTACATCGACACCCAGCAGGCCGCCCAGTACAGCGTGCTGCGGATCATGACCCACGAGATCGGGCACATCCTCGGCCTGCCGGACAACTACAACGGGAACTGCTCGCTGCTGATGTCCGGCGGCAGCGCCGGCACCAGCTGCACCAACGCCTACCCGAGCACCGCCGAGGCGAACCGGGTCAGCAGCCTCTTCGCCGGCACGTTCAGCGCCACCGACCGCAGCGCGGACATCTTCCGCGACAGCTGGCCGAGCGCGCTCACCACGGTGAACTGACCGAACCCGCCAAAAACGAAGGGGCCGGCGCGTGCGCCGGCCCCTTCGTCGCGTCCTCAGCTCGGCAGCGGCGTCAGCCGGGTACGCGGACCGGCCCGCAACACACCCGACGGCAGCTTCTTGCCGAGCAACGCCTCGGCCAACTCCGCCACCTCGATGAGCGCCGGCAGGTCGATGCCGGTGTCGATGCCCATGTCGTGCAGCATGTGCACGGCCTCCTCGGTGGCCAGGTTGCCGCTCGCCCCCGGCGCGTACGGGCAGCCACCGAGGCCACCGACGCTCGCGTCGAACTCGGTCACCCCCAGCTCCAGCGCGGTCAGCAGGTTGGCCAGCGCCGTACCCCGGGTGTTGTGGAAGTGCAGCAGGACCGGCACGTGCGCGTTGCGGTCGCGTACCGCGGTCAGCAGCTCACGGACCCGACGTGGGGTGCCCATGCCGGTGGTGTCGCCGAACGCGACCCGGTCCGCGCCGTCGCGGACTACCCGGTCCACGATCCCGGCCACCCGCTGCGGATCGATGTCCCCCTCGTACGGGCAGCCAAAGCTGGTCGCCACGATCACCTCGACCCGCGCCGACGCGCCGTGCAGCAGGTCGATCAGCTCGGCGATGTCGTCCAACGACTCGTCAGTGGACCGGTTGACGTTGCGCCGGTTGTGCGTGTCACTGGCCGAGACCACCACCTCGATCTCGGTGAATCCGGCGGCGAGGGCCCGCTGGGCGCCCCGGGTGTTCGGCACCAGCGCGGAGTACCGCACCCCGTCGGCCTTCACCGCCCGCTGCCACACCTCGTCGGCGTCGGCCATCTGCGGAATCGCCCTCGGGTGCACGAACGACACCGCCTCGATTCGGCGTACGCCGGTGCCGGAGAGGGCGTCGAGCAGCCGCACCTTGGCGTCGGTCGGGATCGGGTCCTCGTTCTGCAACCCGTCGCGCGGCCCGACCTCGCGGATCGAGACGAAATCTGGCAGGTCCGCCATAAGGGGTCACCTCACTGTGACGAAAGCAGTGCCTAGGGGGTCCTCCCAGCATGCCACCCCGCTGTTGATCAAAGGTTTGCGTCACCTGCGGCGCGGAACCTGACGCAGACCTCTTGATCACCGGGGAGTGGTGGGCGGGGGTCAGCGCATGCGGGAGACGATGCCCGTGTCGTAGGCGCCGGAGCGGAACTCCTCGTTGTCCAGCAACTCGGTGAAGAAGGGGACGTTGTTCTTCGGGCCCTCGATCTGGAACGCCGCGACGGCTGCCTTCGCGCGATCGAGCACCTCGTCGCGGGTCGCGCCGCTGACGATCAGCTTGGCCAGCAGGCTGTCGTAGAACGGGGTGACCGTGTTGCCCTCGGTGTAGCCGGAGTCCACCCGGACACCCTCACCCGTCGGCTCCACCCACGTCCTGATCACACCCGGGCCGGGCAGGAAGCGCTTCGGGTCCTCCGCGTTGATCCGCATCTCGATGGCGTGCCCACTCGGGGTCAACGCGTCCGGGTCGAACGTCGGCGCCAACCCGGAGGCCACCCGCAACTGCTCCTCGACCAGGTCGATGCCGTACACGTACTCGGTCACCGGGTGCTCCACCTGCAAGCGCGTGTTCATCTCCAGAAAGAAGAAGTCTTCGGAGCCGGGAGCGTCGCCCTCGGAGTCCCGCTCACGTGGGACCAACAGGCACTCCACGGTGCCCGCGTTGCGGTAGCCGACCGCCTCGCCGGCCCGCACCGCCGCCGCCAGGAGCCGGGCTCGCAGCTCCGGCGAGACAGCCGGCGACGGGGACTCCTCGACCAACTTCTGGTTGCGCCGCTGCACCGAGCACTCCCGCTCGCCGAGCGCCACCACCCGGCCGTCGGCCAGGCCGAGGATCTGCACCTCGACGTGCCGTACCCGGGGAAAGTACCGCTCGATCAACACCGAGCCGTCGCCGAACATCCGCTCGGCGAACGCGCGCACCTTGTCGTACTCGGTGCGTAGCGCGGCCTCGTCGACCGCCACGCCCATACCCATGCCGCCACCGCCGGCGGCAGCCTTGACCATCACCGGGTAGCCGATCTCGGCCGCGGCCGTCACCGCAGCGTCCAGGTCGGCGGCCGGGTCGGTGGTGCCCGGCGCGACCGGAACGCCGGCCGCCGCCATCAGGTTCCGGGCATTGATCTTGTCGCCCATCGCGGTGATCGCGTCCGCGTCGGGTCCGACCCAGATCAGGCCGCTCGCCTCGACGGTACGGGCGAACTCGGCGTTCTCCGACAGGAAGCCGTACCCGGGGTGGATCGCCTGCGCGCCCGTCGACTTCGCGGCGGCGAGGATGGCCTCGGTGTTGCGGTAGCTCAGCGCCGGGTTCGGTGGGCCGATGAGGACCGCCTCGTCCGCCTCCGCGACGAACGGCAGGTCGGCGTCGGCCTCCGAGTGCACCGCGATCACGCGGATGCCGAGCCGCTTGGCGGTCCGGATGATCCGGCGGGCGATCTCGCCCCGATTGGCGACCAGCAGTGACTCGATCATGTTTCCTCCCGGCGTCCGGATGGTGGGACGATGTCAGGGAATCATGACCGGCACGGTTCTGACGAGTCGGCTCAGGCGAGCAGCGCGGCCAGTGTCGCCCCGCGCAGCAGCTCCGCGCGGCGTCGCCGGTCCACCTCACCACCGAGGAACGGCGTCGAGTTCATCAGGCCGAACGCGGCGTGCGCGAGCACCCGGGCCTCACCGTCGGGCATCCCCGGGTGCAGCGCGGTGAGCACTGTCACCCACTCCTCGACGTAGAGCCGTTGCAGCCGACGGATCCGCCGCCGCGGCTCCTCGGGCAGGCGGTCCAGCTCGTGCAGGTGCAACGCGATCACCGCCGGGTTGGCCAGCGCGAACTCGACGTGGAAGTCGATCAGCGACTCCAGCACGCCGCGCGGGTCGTCCGAGCGCCCGACGGCGCGTTCCCGCCCACCGGCCAGCAACCCCTCACTGACGGGAATCAGCGCGGCGGCCAGCATGGCTTCCTTGCCGGCGAAGTGGTGGTAGAGCGCCGGACCGGTGACCCCGGCGGCCGCACCGATGTCGTCCATCGAGACGCCGTGATATCCACGCGCCGCGAACAGACCTACCGCGATCTCCAGGATCTCGTCCTTGCGGGACCTGCGCCGGCCCGCGCCCGCCGCACCCCGTGCCTGCTGCTCCACCGTCACCGGACAAGCCTAGACCGCGAGGAGCCCGCGATGGTTGCCGGTCAGTCCCGTCCGTCCGTCCCGGACCGGGCCGCCCCTGACCTGGCCAGGGGCGGCCGCCGAGGTCAGTCGTCCTCGTCCAGGTCGTGTTCGGCGCGCAGCGCCGCGGCTTCCGTGGGCCGATCGAGCAGATCCAACACCCGAGCCAGCAGCCAGGCCGTCTGGCGGACCTGCCGCGAGGCGGCCGGCAACCCGCCGAGTACGCGGCGCAGCAGCGGCTCCGCCTCGGCCGGCCGGTCCAGGCGCAGCAGCAACTCACCGATCAGGGCCTCCACCTGGGCGGCCTCGCCGAACGCCTCGATCGAGCGCAACCGGTCCGGCACCCCGGTGAGCCGGTCCAGGGCCTCGTCCGGGCGGTCCTCGCCGGTGAGCACCCGCGCTCCGGCCTCGGCCGCCAGTGCCAGCTCGTACAGCACCGGCGGTTCGGCCTGCCCGGCCAGCTTCGCCGCCAACGCGTCCATCACCCCGACGGTGCGCAACGCCGCGTCCCGGTCGTCGGCCCAGAACCAGGCGTACGTCTCCCGTCGCCGGGCACGCAGCTCGTCGAGCGGCAGGTCACCGAGCCGGTACGCCTCGGCCGCGGCGGCGAACCGCTCGCCCGCCGCCGCGTCCCGGTCTGCGTCGTAGAGGATCCCGCCGGCCTCCTCCAGAACCTGCGCCCGGTGCGGGAGGTTGTCCGGTCCGTCCAGATTGCCGGCCAACTGCTCCAACAGCGCCAACGCGGGATCGATCTCGCCAAGTCCGGCGTAGACGCCGGCCAGCAGGTGCCGGCAGCGGTCGGCCTCAGCCTGAGCGCCCAACCGGTCCAGACCGAGCACGGCCTCCTCGGCGACCTCGGCGGCCTCGGCGAGCCGGCCCACGATCCGGTACGCGTTCGCCAGCTCCCACCGCAGGAACGCGTCCCCCTCGGCGCCCCGCTCCACGCACAGCGTCACCGCCTCGACGAAGTCGTCGACCGCGTCCGCAGCCTGGCCGGCCGCCAGCAACGCCCGGGCGCGGGCGACCCGGACCGGCAGCTCCGCGTCCGCCGGTGCCGCCTCCAACGCCTCGTCGCAGGCGGCCACGGCGTCCGCCGGATCGTCGACCAGCCGCGCGTACGCCAGGCAGGCACCGGTGACCACCTCGCCGACACCCAACTCCCGGCCGATCCGGCGTGCCTCGTCGACGGCGGCGCGGGCCTCGTCGACGCGGTCCAACTGCTCCAGCAGGTGCCCCCGGTGCAGTGCGATCCGGGCGGTCAGGTGCCGATCGCCGCCCGCGTCGGCCGGCACCCGGTCGAGGGCGGCGAGCGCGTCCGCCCAACGTTCGCGGTGCAGCAGCGCCAACGCCACCCGGTCGTGGCCGGCCGCCCGCTGCTGGGCGTCGCCGAGCCGGTCCAGGACGTCGGCCGCCTCCCGGGTCAGCAGCAGGCCCTCCTCGGTGTCCTCGTCGGACCGGGTCAACAGCACGCCGAGTCGCCCGGCGACCGTCTGGGCCGCCACCTCTTCGCCCGCCTCCCGGTACAGCTCCAACGCTGCCCGATTCAGCGTGATCGCACCCTCGATGTCGTCCTCGTCGCCACGCTCCGACGCGCGCAGGGCCAGCCGGTGCGCGGACGTGCGGGCGGGCAACTCGGCAGAGCCGAACCGGTCGTCGAAGGCAACCAGCGCTGCCCGGAAGGTGCCCCGGTCGTGCCGGCCCCAACTCTGCTCCGCGAGGTCCAGCAGATCGTCCGGGCCGGCGTCTCCGGGCACTGTCACGACCTGTGGTTCAGCCCTGCCGGTTCGCACCCGCCGGGCCCGGTCCGCGGACGACGCCGGTGTCCCCGGCGCGCCGGCCGTCTCGTCGCCGACCGGTCGGGCCGGACGGCGGCGGACGCTCGCGGACAGCGGCACATGCTCGCCGCTCGCCTGCACGGCAAGCCGACTGGCGATCCACTCCGACTGGTGGCTCGTGCCGTTACGGGCGTCGAAGCGGGCGGCCAGACCGGCAGCGGTTTCGGCCAGCTCGTTCGCCAACGACGCCGCCGACACCTCGGCGGCCGGCCGGCCCTCGGCGGCCCGGCGGTACACGGCCGACGGGCCGGCCTGACGCAGCGCCGCGGCGGCCACCGCCGAGAAGTGCATGGCGGCGGCCGGTGACGGCGGCCGGTCCAGCCAGTCCAGGTGCCGCTCGACCAGCTCGATCGCTCGCGCCTCGTTGCCGGTCAGCGTGCAGAACTCGACGTGGTCCGCGATGTCCCACAGGTTGGCGAGGTTGCCGCGCTGCCGGCGGTACGCCTCCCGGTGCGCGTCCCGCGCCTCTTCGACCCGCCCGGTCCGCAGGTACGGCAGGAGCAGCGCGGTGAGGATCGACTGCGGCTGCTCGTTGCAGTTGAGCCGGCCGGCGAGCACCGGCTCGGCCAGCTCCACCGCCTCGACGTCCCGCCCGGTGTCGGCGAGGTAGCCCACCTGGCTCGTGGGGTCACAACCGGCGCAGTCGGACAGGGCGTCGCGCGGGGTGGTCTGCCAGAGGCGGTACCAGTGCGCCGCGGCCTCGACGTCGCCCACGTGGTCGGCGACGCGGAACCGGTGCTTGTGCACGGCCTGGAGGCTGTGCCCGCCGGCCCGGTAGCGGCGTTCCATGTCGTCCAGCACGGCGTACGTGCGGTCGAGCGGCACCTCCGGGAAGTTCAGCAGGCCATTGATCATGTACTTGAAGTGCCAGAGCAGGTTGTGCAGGTGCCCCTGGTGGTACGGCTGCGGATCGCTGTCGAACTCGGACAGGCACCAGGAGAAGGTCACGAAGGACTTGGCCGGCTCACCGCCGTAGATGTAGCCGGTGGTGGCCTGCATCCGGGTGACGAACGCGAGGTGCCGGTCGTCGGCGGCGTCCACCCGGCGCAGCAACTGCTCCAGGGCGGCGATCTGCCCCGCCCCGTACGGCATGTCGGCGATGCCGCGAAGCACCCGCCACAGATCCTCGTCGCTCATGCTCACTCCCGTCCCGGGACAGCCCGGCCGAGCAGGCCGAGGAAGGAATCGTTCAGCAACGCCGCGTCGGCGGCGCGGATCGGATGGTGGCCGAGCAGCAGCGCCTGCCCGTACAGCGCCTCGATGGCCAGACCGACCAGCTCCGGGTCGCTCAGCATGGTCACCCGTCGTACCAGCGGGTTGCGGTGGTTGAGCACCAACTGCGGACGGTCCGGCGGGGCGGTGGCGGCGAGCGCGTCGAGCACTCCACCCCACAGCTCGTCGGCCCGGTCCCGGCTGGCCGCGAGCTGGTCGTTGAACGCCGCCGACCGGCTGACCAGGTAGAGCGCGGGCAGGGAAACCGGGTCGTACGCCCGGATGACCACCTCGCAGCCGGAACGCTCGACGGCCCGCTGCGCCGCCGCGAGGAACTGTCGCAACGCCAACTCCACCTGCGGGTCGAGCGCGTCGAACCGGGTGGTGAGGTCACTCGGCTCCAGGCGCTCGATGAGCACCGAGCGGTCCACCACCGGCAGCCGCTCGATCAGCTCGGTGTCGTACGTGTAGCCGGCGTTGACCACCGCCAGGTCCTGCGCAGCGGCGACAGCGGCCAGTTGACGGAACTCGTCCAGGCTGGCCGCGTAGCGGACCACTCCGTAGCGCTCCCGGAACTCGGCGAGGGTGAGCGTGCCGACGTTGGTGTCCATGGGCCACCACCGGTCGACCAGGCGGAGCATCTCGTCGTCGTGCAGCGCCAGGGCCTTCACGCCGAGGTGATGCACCTGGAGGAACTCGGCCAGCCGGTGCGGGTCGTGCCGGGCCAACCGGACCAGCCAGCCGCGCACCTGGTCGCCGAGTGCCTCCCGGGTCGCCGTCAGCAGGGTGTCCTCGTAGAGGGCCTCCCGGCTGGCGGTCGGGCGCAGCTCGGTCGCGTCCACCACGCAGTGCGCGAAGAACGCCCACTCCGGCAGCAGCCCGTCGGCGTTCTCGGTGAGCAGCATCCGCTTGAGGTAGACGCGGTGCCCGGCCCGGGCCGCCGGGTTCACCGGCGTCGGCAGGATGACGGCGACACCGGTCAGCCCGGCCTCCGGCACGGCCAGCGGCAGGACGTCGAACGGGTCCACGCCGAGCGTCTCCCGGGCGTACCGGATCAGCGCCGCGCGGTCCAGCGGCGCACCCGGCGTGGTCGGCCAGGGCGGCTCCCCGGCGGTGGTGACGACGTCGCCGACGCGGACGGTGACCGGCAGCAGCGCGCCGAACAGCCGGGCCAGGTCGGTGACGGTCGCGGTGGTGAACCACTGGTCCGCGTCGCGGCGGGGCACCAGCGTGACGGTGGTGCCCGGCTCGGCACGAGCGGCTTCCGGCGGGGCCACCGTCACCGCGTAGCGGCCGTCGGCGTACCCGGTCCAGCGAACCGTGGGCTCGTCGCCGTGCCGGGTGAGCACCTGGATCTCGTCGGCCACCAGGAAGCAGGAGAGCAGACCGATGCCGAACTGGCCGAGGAACTCGTGCCGGGAGAAGCCGAGCTCGTCGCGCTTCGAGCTGCGGCCGATGGTGGCCAGCAGCTCGTGCACCTGCGCCTCGGTCAGGCCGATGCCTGTGTCGTGCACCCGCAGGGTGCCGTCGCCGGTGCTGTCCGGGGGTTCGATGCGTACCAGCGCCGGTGCGTCCGGTTCGGTCCTGCGGCGGGCGGTGATCGCGTCCACCGCGTTCTGGAGCAGCTCACGGACGTAGACCCGCGGGCTGCCGTAGAGGTGATGACTGAGCAGGTCAACCACGCCACGTAGGTCGACCTGGAAAGTGTGATCCACGCCTGTTGTCTCCCCGTCCCGATATCGGCGCTCACCGTACCCATGATCACCGACCGGCGCGGTCCCCTCTCTGCCCGGCGGCTTGACCCTCGACCCGGTCGAACCGGCACGGTCGCCGGCATGACTTCCTCCGCTCTGGGCCGGGACTTCCAGCTCCTGTGGTCCGCGGCCGTCTCGTCCCGGTTCGGGGATGCGCTGCGTGCCCCGGCGCTGGCCCTGCTGGCCGCGACCGTGACCCGTGATCCGCGGATCATCGCGGCGGTCACCGTGGCCGGGCAGTTGCCGCCGCTGCTCTTCGGCCTGCTCGGCGGCGTGTACGCGGACCGCTGGGACCGCCGTCGGACGATGGCGGTGGTCGACGGGGTACGCGCGGCAGTGGTGGCGGCGCTGGCCGTGGTGGTCGCGCTCGACCGGGTCAGCGTGCTGGTGCTGCTGGTGGTGGCGTTTCTGCTCGCCACGTTGGGCACTCTCTTCGACTCCGCGTCGTTCGCGCTGCTCCCCGCGCTGGTGCCACCGGACGCGCTGCCCCGGGCGAACGGTCGGCTCCAGGCGGGGTCGGCGGTGGCCGGTGGCTTCCTCGGGGCGCCCGCCGCCGGTGTCCTGTTCGCCGTCGCCCCGGCGCTTCCGTTCGCAGTCGACGCCGTCACCTTCGCGGCGGCCGCCCTGCTCGTGCTGGCCCTCGGTGCGCCTCCCGCCAGCACCCCGGGAATGGCACGGCGGCGCGGCTCGGTGTGGGGCGAGATCGTCGAGGGGCTGCGGTGGTTGGTGGCGCACCGGACCCTGTGGCGGGTCACAGTGCTCACCGCCGCGAGCAACCTGGCGATCAGCGGAATCATGGCGGTGTTGGTGCTCTACGCGCTGGACGTGCTCCGGGTGCCACCGGCCGGGTACGGGCTGTTCGCCGCCGCCGCCATCGTCGGGGGCGTGGCGGGGGCGCTCGGGGCGGGACGGCTCGCCGCCCGACTCGGCACGGTGCCGGCGCTGCGGGCGGTGCTGGCAGTGGAGACCGTGGCGCTGACCGGCTTCGCGCTTGCTCGGCATCCGGTGTCGGGCGGGATCGCGCTGGCCGTCTTCGCCGCCGGCACCGTGGTGTGGAACAGCCTGTGGGCGTCGTACGGGCAGCGGCAGGTGCCGAGCGAACTGCTGGGCCGGGTCGGTGCGGCCCAGCGGATGGTCGGTCTGCTCACCGCACCGCTCGGGGCGGCGCTCGCCGGGTTGGCCGCCGCGTCGTACGGCACGGAGCCGGTGGCGGGCGCTGCGGCGGCGACGTTCGCGCTGGTCACCGTCGCCGCGTGGCGGACACTACGACCGGCCGTGTCCGCTGTGTCCGCCGTGTCGAGCGGCGCGGGTTAGCCCGGCGTCCGCTCCCGGTGCGACAGCCCGGACAGGCGCAGCGCGATGCGTCGGCGGGCCGGTGGAACGGCACCGAGCAGCCGGAGCAGCACGTCCCGGGCGGGCCGGCGAGCCGGGGAGACACCGGCCATCCTGGTCAGCCCGGCGGCGAAGCTCAGCACGTCCTCGGCCATCGGCCGCTGCCGGGCGGTGTAGTCGTCGAGCAGCGTCTCCGGGCCGCCGTCGAGCACGTCCGCCACTGCGGTGCCGAGTGCCACCGCGTCGCAGATCCCGAGGTTCATGCCCTGCCCGCCGGCCGGGCTGTGCACGTGCCCGGCGTCGCCGGCCAGCAGCACCGGTCCGACTCGGAAGGTGTCGGCGATCCGGTGGTGCACCCGGAACCGGGAGCCCCAGAGCACCTCGGTCACCCGGTCGGGTCGTCGCGCCGGGCCGCGCTCGTCGAGCAGCGCCTGGAGGTAGGTCGCGTCCGGTTCGGGCGGGGCGTCCGCCACGGCGGCGACCAGCCGGACCACCCCGCCGGGCAGCGGCGCCCAGACCAGCGGCCCGGGGCGGGCGAGGAAGAGCGCCGCCTCGTCGCGGGGCAGCACGCTGCGCACCCGCACGTCGGCGAGCACGAAGGACTCCTCGTCGCTGCTGCCTGTGAAGCCGATGCCGGCCAACTGTCGGACCGTGCTGTGCAGGCCGTCCGCGCCGACCACGAACCGCGCCCGCAGCGCCGCCCCGTCGACCCGCGCGAGCATGCCGTCACCGGCGCGGCTCAGCCCGGTGAGCTGGCACGGCCGTCGTACCTGGACACCGCGTTCAGCCAACTTCTCGGTGAGCACGGCCTCGGTGACCGCCTGGGAGACCAGCAGCGCGTAGGGGAAGCGGGACGGCAACTCGTGGAACGGCACCGACAGCAGCACCCGGTCCCGGTCGCGCACCGTGAAGCGCGGCGTCCGCACCGCCTGGGCGATCAGCGGCGTCGCGGCGTCGATCCGGTCCAGCACCTCCAGGGTGTACGCGTGCACGACGGCGGCGCGGGAGGTCGTCGGCGGCGCGGCCAACCGGTCCAGCACTGTCACCTCGACGCCGCGCCTTGCCAGCGTCAACGCGGTGGCGAGACCGGTGGGGCCGGCGCCCACCACCAGGACGTCGGTGCTCGTGGGCAGCATTGCCACCTCCAGAAGACCGCTGCCAACATGTGTTGGCAAACACTTGTTGGCAACGCTAGGGCCCGCCCGATTGCGTGTCAACACTTGTTGGCCTACGGTCGTTGGCATGACCCAGTCCGCCCAGTCGACCCCGCCCCGACGCTCCGACACCACCAGGGCGGCGATCCTGCGAGCGGCCCGGGAACGGTTCGCGGCGGACGGCTACGAGCGCGCCACGATCCGGGCCATCGCCGCCGACGCCCAGATCGACCCATCGATGGTGATGCGCTACTACGGCAGCAAGGAAGGGCTGTTCGCGGCGGCGGCCGAGTTCGACCTCCGCCTGCCCGACCTGACCTCGGTGCCGCCCGCTCGACTCGGTGAGGTGCTGGTCCGGCACTTCCTCGCCCGCTGGGAGGGCGACGAGACCCTGGTGGCGCTGCTGCGGGCCGCCAGCACCAACCCCGGCGCCGCCGAACGCATGCGCGGCATCTTCGCCGACCAGCTCACCGCCGCCGTGGCCACGTTCGGCGGCGACCCGGCGCTGACCGCCCGACGGGCCGGCCTGGTGGCCAGCCAGATCCTCGGCCTCGCCTTCACCCGGTACATCGTCCGCCTGCCGCCCATGGTGGACACCCCGCCGGACGACCTGGTCTCCTGGATCGCGCCGACGCTCCAGCGCTACCTGACCGGAACGCCACCGGGCTGACCCAACCTTTTCCCACCTCCCGTGCGTCTGCCAGTTGACGCGTACAGCGCGACGGCCGGGAGGGGGGCGGATGGCGCCGCCGAGGGACGACGGACGCGACGGCTACCTCGCCTTCGTGGAGAACCACCAGCACCGGCTGCTCCGCGCGGCCTACCTGATCTGCGGCAACCAGCATCAGGCCGAGGACCTCCTCCAGGACGCGCTGCTGAAGCTGGCGCTGCGCTGGTCCTCGGTCCGCAACGGCGACCCCTCCGCGTACGTGCGGGCCATCCTCTATCGCGACTCGGTGTCGTGGTGGCGTCGCCGACGGCGGGAATGGCTCAGCGCCGCACCGCCGGACCAGGTAGCCCACGACCGTGACGGCGCGTTACGGCTGACGATGCACGACGCGCTGGGCCTGCTGCCACCACGGCAGCGGGCCGTGCTGGTGTTGCGCTACTACGAGGATCTGACCGAGGTCGCCACCGCCGAGGCGCTCGGGGTGACCGTCGGCACCGTGAAGAGCCAGTGCCACGCGGCGCTGCGCCGACTCCGCGAGGTCGCCCCGGACCTCGCCCGCGATGCCCGACCGAGCCAGGGCTCGGCCGATCTGGCCAGCGGCTTGGAGGTGAACCCGTGAACGAGCAGGAACTGCGCCAACTGCTGACCGTCAGCGTCGAGGACGTGCTCCCCAGCCAGCCGGCCGCCGCCGGATGGGAGCGAGCTCGGCGTACCCGGCGTAACCGGCGGGCCGTCGGAGTGGTCGCCCTGGCCGTGCTCCTTGTCGGCGGTGGCACTGTCGCGGCGCTACGACCGCCCGCTGATCCGGCGCCGGTCCCACCGGTCGGCCCGACGGTGACCCCGACCGCCGATCCCACCCACGGTGATCCGGTGCAGCGACCGCCCGCAGACCTGACCTACCCGCCCGATCCGTTGGCGAAGCTCGGTGCCCCGGCGACGGTGCCGCTCTCCGAGCGACCGGTCCAGCGGGCACTGGCACTGTTCCAGCCGCTTGACGAGGAGGGTCGCGAGGACGGTCCGGTCCGGGTGCTCGGCAACGACGGCGTGGTGCGCAGCCTCGACGTGGTGCCGCTGGCACCCACCCGGGACGCGAGCGGCAACGAGGCAGCGGCCCTCAAGCCGGGAGTGCTGTCGCCGGACGGCCGGTCGGCCGCGTTCGCGCAGACCAAAGAGCTGATCATGATCGACCTCACCACGGCGGCCGTCCGCCGGATACCGCTCGACGGCTACCTGGAGCAGGTGGTGTGGGCGCACGACCGGGTGCTGGTCGGGGGCGACGACCGGACGTACGCGGTGGACCTCACCACCAGGGCGGCCAGCACGATCGACGTCTCGACCTGGGAGTTGATCGCGCCCGACCCGGCCGCCGGCCGCGAGGCCCCGTTGATCGACATTTACGGCGAGGGGACCAGCCTGAAACTACGCAGCCGGACCGCCCGGGAGGGTGAACTCCGCTCCGAACAGCCGATCAACGCCTCGGCGTTGCCGTCGCCCTACCAGGTCAACGAGTTCTACGGCCGGGGCTGGCTGCACGGCGAGCGGCTGGCCCGGGCAGCCTGGATCACCAGCGGCGAGATCAGTGGCGCCGAGGGAGCGGCGGTGCTGGACGCGCGGACCGGCACCGTGCTCCACCTGCTCGACCTGGGCCGGGAGCGCGGCAAGGGCTGCTGCGAGGTGCTGGGCTGGGACAACAGGGGAGCGGTGCTGCTCCGACTGGAACCGGCCGCCCTGGCGCGCTGGTATCCGGAGACCGGCGAGATCACCGGAATCGTCCGCGACCTGCGCGGCGTGATCGCACTGGCCAGCTGAACACCGTCCCCGCGCGACATCGACTGTCACGCGGGGACGGTCGTGCCGCTCAGACGGCCAGGCCGCCGGGCTGGTCACCCTTGACCACTGGTGCCCGGACCAGGTTGCCCCACTCGGTCCACGAGCCGTCGTAGTTGCGCACCTGCGGGTAGCCCAACAGGTGCCGCAGCACGAACCAGGTGTGGCTGGACCGCTCGCCGATCCGGCAGTACGCGATCACATCGTCGTCCGGGCTCAGCCCGAGCTGGTCGGCGTAGATCACCTTCAGCTCGTCGGCCGACTTGAACGTGCCGTCTTCGTTGGCGGCGGACTTCCACGGCTTGCTGACCGCGCCCGGGATGTGCCCACCGCGCAGTGCACCCTCCTGCGGGTAGTCCGGCATGTGCAGCATCTCGCCCGTGTACTCACCCGGCGACCGCACGTCGACGAGTGGCCGGCCGGACGCGACGTGCGCCATAACCTGCTCCCGGAAGGCCCGCAGCGGGGCGTCGTCACGCAACGGCACCGGATAGTCGGCGCGCGGGCGAGCCGGCTTGTCGCGGGTCACCTCGCGCCCCTCGGCGATCCACTTCTGCCGGCCGCCGTCGAGCAGTCGCACATCGGCGTGGCCGAAGAGCGAGAAGACCCAGAGGGCGTACGCGGCCCACCAGTTGAAGTTGTCGCCGTAGAAGACGACGGTGTCGCCCCGGCCGATGCCCTTCGCGGCGCACATCTCGGCGAAGCTCGTGGCGTCCAGGTAGTCCCGGGTCACCTGATCGTTCAGCTCCAGGTGCCAGTCGACCTTGACCGCACCGGGAATGTGACCGGATTCGTAGAGCAGCACGTCCTCGTCGGACTCGACGACGACGAGGCCCTCATCGCCCAGATGCTCGGCCAGCCACTCGGTGGTGACCAGCCGCTGCGGGTCCGCGTACGACTGGAGGCGGGGATCGGGATCGTTCGGCACAGACATGATCCCCAAGGTACGCCGTTCAGGCGCGACGGTGGGCTATCCGACCAGCGACGACTGTCACCAGGCAGGTGCCGTCGAGGCCGTGCACCGCGAGGTCGGCCCGCCCGCCCGGACGCAGCGTCGGCGCCACGGCGGTGGCCAGCACCAGCAGGTCGCCGCGCTCGGCGGCGGCCCGCAGGGCAGGGTCGGTCAGGTGTTCCGCCAGCACCGCCGTCACCCCGGTACGCAGCAGCGCGTGCACCCGCTCACGCGGGGTCGGAGCGGGCGGCAGCGGACCGTCGTGCAGCAGACCCGGCCCCAGCGAGCCGGGCCAGCGGCGAACCCGGGCGTTGGCGTACGCCGAACTCAGCTCGGCCAGTGGGCCGACGGCCTCGATCCGGTCGCCACTGACCAGCACGGCGTGGTCGGGCAACGGCTCGCCGTCCGGGTCACGGCGCAGCAGGGCCGCCGTGTGCACTGTGAGCATGATCAGTCGACGAGCGGGCCGAGTTGTGGGCGCTTCGCCGTCACAGTGTCGCCGGACGACCGACCGGTCAACCGCCGCTTCACCCACGGGGCGAGGTACTGACCGGCCCACCGCAGGTCGGAAGCGCGGGCGGCCAGCCATGGTGACGGCGCCGGGTGCGGCGGAACCATCAGCCACTCCTCGTCGCAACCAACCCCGAGGGCGTTCAGCACCTGCCCGGCGACCCGGCGATGCCCGGCCGGGGAGAGGTGCAGCCGGTCGGTGCTCCAGAGCATGGGGTTGAGGAACGTGTCGTCGGCGTACAGGTCGACCATGATGGCGCCGTGCCGCTCGGCGGTTTCACCGACCGCCTGATTGAGCAGCTGCACCCGGGGGGCGACGAGGCGTTGGCCGGGCAACCGGGCCATCACGTCAGCGAACCGGAAGAGGAGCACGTCCGCTCCACCCGAGCGTAGTTGCCGGACCACCTCGTCGAAGCGGGCGACCAGCGTGTCCGGGTCGAAGGTGCGCCGCAGCACGTCGTTGCCACCGGCCGCGAAACTGATCAGGTCCGGCTTCATCGCCACGGCGGAGGGCACCTGCTCGGCGACCACGCTGGGGAAGAGCCGGCCCCGGATGGCCAGGTTCGCGTACCGGAAGTCGGGCCCCGCGTCGGCGGCGAGCCGGGTCGCCACCAGGTCCGCCCAGCCTCGGAAAGTGCCGTCCGGGTACGCGTCGTCCATACCCTCGGTGAAGCTGTCCCCGACCGCGACAAAACTGCCCCAGCGCACCCGCGCCTCCCTCACGCCACCCGTTGCCTGCGGCGACCAGTCTGTCACCGCAGCAACGCCCGGCACCGCCCCGAATCCACTACGTGTCGGAGGTCATTGCGCGGACGACGACGGGCGGAACCGGCCACCCCCGTGAGTGGCCGGTCCCTCATACCCGGTGACGCTGCACCGGGAGCTCAGCCCAGCAGACCACCCCACGGCTGGCCGGCGGGCACCGACGCGGTGGCCAGCACCCGGCCACTGGCGGTGTAACGGACCAGCCGGTACGCCGGCGCGCCGTCCGACGGTGTTCCCGCGTTGACCTGCACCACCAGACCGCCGTCGGCCATGACGAGCCCGTCGATGGCTTGGCCGTGCCCGGTCGGCTGCTTCCAGGCCGGGTCCAAGGGCGCCAGCTCGGTGACGGCCCCGCTGGCGGCGTCGAGCCGGTAGTTGCGGAACCGCCAGGCGCAGCCACATCCGCCAGGGCTGGTCGTGTGGGCGCTGATCACCAGCGTCTGGCCGTTGCCGGAGATCGCCGCCACCCCACCAATGACGAGGCCGGCGGGGAGGCGTGGGCTGATCGCACGTCGGACGCCTCGCTCGTCCCCGATCGCCACGGTCTGCGCGCCGACCTGGGCGATCCATCCGCCGGACACCGTCGGGCACTTCGGGTGGTGGGTGGCGAGCACCTTCTGCCCGGTCCCGTCGGCGTTGACCGCGATGAGCGTCAGCTCCTTCTCCCGCCCCAGGCCGTACAGCACCCGCCCGGAGTCGAGCCAGCTCGGCGCGCAGGTCTGCTGACCCTGGGTCGGGATGACGTGCCGATTCGTGCCGTCGAACGCGCTGATCACCAGCCGGCGGGCGGACCCTTCCATCCAGGCCGCCCGTCGGCCGTCCGGCGAGACGGCGAGCGGGCCGTTGAGGGCTTTGCCGTTCTCGGGACGGCCCGAACGCACCACCTGCCACGTCCCGGCAGCGGTACGCCGCCAGATCCGGGCCGGGTCGTTCTGCTTCTGGCCTGACTCCTCGGCGGTGTACCAGGTCAGCTGCGGCCACTGCGTCGAACCGACCGCCGGCCGGGCCGGCGCGACGGCCGGGGCCGCGTCCGGCACGGAGCCGCCAGTGCCGGCGGCCGGGGTGTCACCGGTCGCGAGAACGGCGGTGGCGGTGGCGGTGGCGGTGGCGGTTTCGGTCGGAGCGGGAGTGGTCTTCGGGTCGGCGGTACCGCAGGCCGCAGCGCCGAACGTCAGCAGCAGCAGTGCGGCCATACCGGCGAGCGCGCCGGAGCGGCGGGCCGAGGCGGGACGGGTGGTGTGGGTGAACGGGCCGAGGTTCATCGTGTCAATCCTTTGTGGAGGCTTCCCGTGCCTGACACCACCCAAGACGAGCGCCTGGCCGTGGCGAGTTGCCGTCGTGGCGCGCTACTACCGGACAGTCGGATCCGCTCGCACCGGCAACCTTTTCCGCGGTTCACCGACCGTGATCAACACCCGGCCCATCGGCCGGTGCGCAGACGCAGAATGGGCGGGCCACCCGAGGGTGACCCGCCCATCTCGCGCCGATCGGTCAGTCGACGACGGCCAGGATCTGCATGTCCTTCAGGCTCGCCGGCTCGGCGGTCTCGGAGATCTTCCTGCCGTCCTCGTCCACCAACAGCACCGCGTACCCGTTGCTGGTCTTGACCCGCACGACCATCGAACCGTCCGACTGGAAGTAGGCCTGATGCAGCGTGCGCCCACCCAACGGCAACGAGACCTGCTTGCCCGTACGGGTGTCCAGCACCACGTTGACCCGCAGATCGCGAGCCACGTCGCCGGCATCCCCCTCCGGCTTGTGCCGCAGCAGCGCGACCAGCGAGCCATCCGGGGCGAGACTGACGACCTCGTCGGTTTGCCATCCGTCCCGGGAGAAGCCGGGGACGACTCGCTTCTTCGTGCCATCCGGACCGTAGAGCGTGACCCCATAGTCAGTGGCCATGGCGATGGTCTGGCCGTCCGCCGACCAGAAGGCGCTGCAGGCCCTCGTTTCAGTGGTCCACCAACGCACGGTCTTTTTCGCCGAGTGCGTGTCCAACATGCCGTACCGACCGGGACCCAGCTCTGCTATCTCGCGGAACAGCAACTGCCGCCGGTCCGGCGACCATGCCGCGCCGACGCAATACGCATCGACACTCGAGCGGATTGCTTGCCTGTCGGAGCCGTCGGCGTCGGAGACGAAAAGGTCGTTGTTGCTGTCCACCCAAGCAACCCGGTGGCCGTCCGACGAGACGCTCATCTTGCCCTTGAACGCGATATCGGGCAGTGCGAGAAGCCGTGTCGTACTGCCGCCAGGGGTCCAGGATCGCAGGTTCGCGGTCTTCACCCGGGACACATCAGCGGGGCCGTAGAAGAGCTTGCCGAACTGCACGGACGGGGTGTTCGTGCTGGACCCGCCGCTGGGCGGGGCGCCAGGCGTGTCGCCGGCGCTGCCGGACGGCGTCGGGGTGGGCGTCGGAGTCGGCGACGGCGTCGCGGTGACCGACGGGGTGTCAGCCGGCAGCGGGGGCGGGGACTGGTCCGACCGGATGGCGAAGGCGGTGCCGGCCGCTGCGGCGATCAGCACCAGCGCGGCGGCCGACGTGGCAACCGCCCGTTGGATACCGAGCCGACGGGACGTACGCAGGGTCCGGTCCCGCAGGTCGACCGAGGTGACCTCGTCGGCCAGGGCGGTCAGGTCGAGCCGAAGGCGCTGGTCGTTCATTGGGTACTCCCTTCCAGGACGTACAGCTCGGCGAGTTCGGGCGCGACGGCGCGCAGCCTGGCCAGTGATTTGGCCGTCTGGCTCTTCACGGTGCCGATCGTGACGCCGAGCAGGTCCGCCGCCTCAGCCTCGGTGCGGTCCTCGAAGAACCGCAGCACCAGCACGGCACGTTGCTTCGGGGAGAGCTTCGCCAGTGCCGCCCGCAGGGTGAGCCGCAGACTGGTCTGGTGGGCGTGGTCCGGGGCCGAGTCGCCTCCGCGTGGCTCGGGCAGATCGCCCGGCATCGACTCGGGTACCCGGCGCCGTCGCCACCAGGACACCTGTAGGTGGTACATGGTCTTGCGGGTGTACGCCTCGGCGTTGCCGCTGTGGTGCAGGCGGTTCCAGGAGCGGTGGGTCCGGGCCAGGGCCGACTGGACGAGGTCCTCGGCCAGGTGCTGGTCGCCGGTGAGCAGGTAGGCCGAGCGCAGTAACGCTGGGGTGCGGGCACGGACGAACGAGTCGAACTCACTCAGCAGAGGGTCCACACGGGCCAATCCTTCAGGTCGAGGTACGAGGGCTTGGTGTCATTGCAGACGCGAGCAACGGCGTCGATGGTTGCCGGCGTCGGGTCCGGTTCGGATCGAAATGGATCGCTCATCCTGCCGTACCGGCCGTAGGCTGCGCGGATGCTGCTACGCATGTCGACCCTGTTGCTGCGGACCCTGCGCGAGGATCCGGCCGACGCGGAGGTGCCGAGTCATCGGCTGCTGCTGCGCGCCGGCTACATCCGTCGTGCCGCACCGGGCGGCTACACCTGGCTGCCGCTGGGCAAGCTGGTGCTGGATCGGATCACCGACGTCGTACGCGCCGAGCTGATCGCGATCGGCGACCAGGAGGTGCACTTTCCGGCGCTGCTGCCCGCCGAGCCGTACCGCACCAGCGGCCGGTGGACGGAGTACGGCGACGACATCTTCACCCTCGCCGACCGGCGCGGTGCCGAGCACCTGTTGGCGCCCACCCACGAGGAGATGGCGGCGCTGCTGGTCAAGGACCTGTTCAGCTCGTACCGGGACTTCCCGGTGACGCTGTTCCAGGTGCAGACGAAGTTCCGCGACGAGGCGCGGCCGCGGGCCGGGTTGCTGCGCGGCCGGGAGTTCCTGATGAAGGACGCGTACTCCTTCGACCTGGACGAAGCGGGGCTGCGGAAGGCGTACGGGCGGCATCGTGCCGCGTACCAGCGGATCTTCGATCGGTTGGGGCTGGACTACACGGTGGTGCGGGCGATGTCCGGCGCGATGGGCGGCTCCGCGTCGGAGGAGTTCCTGGCGGCGACGCCGGTCGGCGAGGACACGTTCGTCGGCTGCACCTCCTGCGACTTCGCGGCGAACACCGAGGCGGTGGCCACCCGGGTGCCGAGCGCCGGTGACCCGAGCGCGCAGCCGGCGGTCGAGGTGCACGACACTCCGGAGACTCCGACCATCGCGAGCCTGGTGGAGTTGGCCAACGCGCGCCGGTTGGGCGGTCGGGACGGCTGGACCGCCGCCGACACCCTGAAGAACGTCGTGTTGTCCGTGCGTCAGCCGGGTGCCGACCGGGCCGAACTCCTGGTCGTCGGGCTGCCCGGTGACCGGGAGGTCGACCTGAAGCGGGTGGGCGCCGCACTGCACCCGGCACAGGTGGCCGTCTTCGAGGAGTGGGCCGAGCATCCGGAGCTTGTTCGCGGCTACCTCGGGCCGCAACTGCTCGACAAGCTGGGCATCCGCTACCTGGTCGACCCTCGGGTGGTGACCGGTTCTGCCTGGCTGACCGGGGCGAACGAGCCGGGCCGACACGCGACCGACGTGGTGTGCGGACGGGACTTCACCCCCGACGGCACCATCGAGGCGGCCGACGTCCGCGCCGGCGACCCCTGCCCCGCGTGCGAGGCGGGCGAGCTGACCATCCGGCGGGGCATCGAGATCGGGCACATCTTCCAGCTCGGTCGCCGCTTCACCGACGCCTTCGCCGTCGACGTGCTCGGGCCGGCCGGCAAGCCGGTCCGGCCGACAATGGGCTGCTACGGCATCGGAGTCTCCCGGGCGGTGGCGGCCGTCGCCGAGCAGCACCACGACGACCGGGGACTGGTCTGGCCGGCAGCGATCGCGCCGTGTGACGTACACCTGGTGGTTGCGGGCAAGGGCCCGCAGCTCGACGCGGCGCTGGAGCTCGGCGGGCGTCTGGCCGCCGCCGGCCTGCGGGTGCTCGTCGACGACCGCACGCACGTCTCGGCCGGGGTCAAGTTCACCGACGCCGAGCTGATCGGCATCCCCCGGGCCGTCGTGGTCGGCCGCCGGCTCGCCGAGGGGTACGTCGAGCTGCGCGAGCGGGCCGGCGGCGAGCGCATCGAGCTGCCGCTGACCGGTCTGGTGGATCGACTCGTCGACGAGGTACGGCGGGAACGTGCAAACCTGGTGTAGCGACGGCGTCACGGGGTAGTGCAGTCGGATCGGGTGGATACGTCTTCGGAGGCTCTCATGACCGGTTACCGGGTCAGCGACGTGATGACCAAGCAGGTCGTGTACCTGCCGGTGGAGACCACCCTGGACGAGGCGGCCAGGGTGATGAAGGAGGCCGACATCGGTGATGTGGTGGTCACCGACGGCGCCAGCCTCGCCGGCATGCTCACCGACCGGGACATCGTGGTGCGGGCCGTGGCGGAGAACAGCTCCCCCGCGGCCACCACCATCGGCTCGATCGTCACCCGAGAGGTCGTCATGATCGAGCAGCACTGCACGGCGGGTGAGGCGGCGGCGCTCATGCGGGATCGGGGCATCCGACGGGTGCTGGTCTGTGACAGTGACCGCAAGCTGGTGGGGATCGTCTCGCTCGGCGACCTGGCCATGCAGCTCGACCCCACCAGCGCGCTCAGCGAGATCAGCGAGCAGTCACCGACGGTGTGAGCGGGGCCCCGGCATGACGGCGGTAGCCTCGACGCATGGCTGACATGCCGGCCCGACTGGCCGAGATCGTCGACGAGTTCGCCGCCGCGCCGCGCGACCTGGTGCTGGAGATGCTCCTGGAGTACGCGGACGTCATCCCGGCGCTGCCGGAGGGCGCTGCGGAGCGCGAGGGCATGGAGCAGGTGCCCGAGTGTCAGACGGCGTTCTTCCTGCGGGCGAAGGTGACCGCGGAGGGCACGGTGGAGACGCTCTTCGACTGCCCTCCGGAAGCGCCCACCACCCGGGCGTTCGCCGGGATCCTCGCCGAGGGGCTGGCGGGGGCGAGCGCCGAGCAGGTGCTGGCCGTGCCGGACGACCTCTATCAGCGGATGGGGCTGGCCCAGGCGATCAGCCCGCTACGAGTCCGTGGCGGCACCGCGATCCTGGGCCGCCTCAAGCGGCAGATCCGGGAACAACTCGGCTGACCTCGGGGTTGCCACCGAGCATGGAGATCGAGATCTACGCGGACGTCATCTGCCCGTGGTGCTACATCGGCAAGCGCCGCCTGGATGAGGCCCTCGCCAGCTACGACGGCGAGGTGACGGTCCGTTACCGGCCTTTCCAGCTCGACCCGTCGCCGGTGCCGCAGCCCCTGCCACTGGTGCAGGCACTGGCCGGGAAGTTCGGCGGCCCGGAGCGCGCCCGGCAGATGGTCGACCACGTGACCCAGGTCGCGGCGGCCGACGGGTTGCGGCTCGACTACGACCGCGCGGTGATCGCCAACACCTTCGACGCGCACCGCCTCGTCTCGTGGGCGACCGACCAGGGCCGGGCGGCCGAGATGGTGGAGGCGCTCTACCAGGCGCACTTCAACAACGCTGTCGACGTCGGCTCGCGGGAGGAGCTGGCCACGCTGGCCGGCGAGATCGGCCTCGACGCGGCCGACGCGCGCCGGTTCCTCGACTCCGACGAGCGCGTCGCCGACGTCGCCGACGCACTGGCCACCGCCCGGGACCTGGGCATCACCAGCGTGCCGACCTTCGTGCTGGCCGGGAAGTACGCGGTCTCCGGCGCGCAGGACGTGCAGACATTGCTCGCCGCGTTCACCGAGGTCGAGCAGCGAGAGTCCGCAGCGCACTCACACTGAGTCACCAACGGCCGGGCGTCCGGCATCGATGATCACGATGTTTCACGTGCAACAACATCGATGCCGATGCCTGGTCAGGCCGGCCTGGCCAGCCCCTCCACCACCTGGGCTCCCGGCAGCGCGCCCAACGCCGGCCCCGGCAGCGCTATCTTGCTGTGCCGAACGCCGGAGCCGACGATCACGTGCGGTGTGGCGATGACCCGCGAGTCCACCAGGATCGGCCACTGCGCCGGCAGCCCGATCGGGGTGATGCCGCCGTACTCCATGCCGGTCAACTCGACAGCGTCGTCCATCGGGGCGAAGCTCGCCTTGCGGACGTCCAGCGCCCGGCGGGCCACCCCGTTCACGTCGGCCCGAGTGGTGGCCAGGACGATGCACGCCGCGTAGCGCACCACTCCCTCGCGCTTGCCCGCCACCACGACACAGTTGGCCGACACGTCCAACCCCACCTCGTACGCCGCGCAGAACGCCGCGGTGTCGGCGAGGTCGGCGTCGATCGGCGCGACCAGCACGTCGTTGACGTCCACCGGAGCGTCGGCCGGCCACTGCGCGATGGCCTCCGCGACCGGCGGGGCGAGCAGATCCAGGCGGGCGCGGGCCGGTTCGGTCTTCAGCGTTCCCATCACGGGTGCGATCCTCGCATCCGCGACGCTGAACCGCCCAGCGGCTCCCCGGCCCCCCGGCGACGCCACCGGCCGGGGTCGGATCGATCCGGCGCTCAACTGCCGGCGAGGAACGCGTTGTCGCGCATGAAGGAGCGGTCGCGGGCAGCGGCCAGCTCCTCCTCGCGCTGGGCCTTGGCCCGTTGCAGCTCCAGATCCTCGAACGCGTGCCGGACACCCAGCCGGATCACGCCGTAGAGGAAGACGAAGCCGAAGACGTAGAGGATCACAGTGGTGACGACAGCGAACATGGCGTCACGGTAAGACGAACATGAACCGTTGTTGCTCTCATTTCCGGCCGGTTCCCCCGTACGTGTTCGCGAGCCTCTTGAGCAGTCTGGTTCACCCCGACCGGATCAGGTCCAACACGGTGAGCAGCGCGAAGAACGCGATCACGATCTCGTTGACGATCCAGGCGTGCCCCTCGGCCCAACCCCGCATCCGGGTCAGCACCCGTGAGGCCCTGCTCCCCAACAGCAGCAACGCCAGCAGAGGCAGCGCGAGCAGGAGCACGGTGAGCAGCACGAACGGCACCAGGTGCCACCACGGCAGATCATGTCGGGCCACGCTCGCCCCGACGGTTGCCATGGTCAGGTCGTCGGTCGGCGTCGCCACGAAGAGCAGCGCACCCAGCCGCAGCGCCTGCGGCGGACCGGCACGCTCGATGCTCCCCAACCAGCGCGGCGGTCCGGAGCGGCCCCGGCGGACCCAGATCAGCACGGCCAGGCACACCAGCAGGGCCAGCACGACGAGGTCGATGGCGGGGCCGCGATCAACCCTTCCGGCGACTGCGCTGGCGTCGGCCGCCACTCCACCGACCAGTTTGGCCACCAGCCAGGCCGCAGTCACCCCGGCGGCGACCACCAGCCCCGCGCCGGCGAGGAAGCCCAGCGACGCCGCCCGGGGCCGATCCGACGAGGCGAGGAAGACCGCCACCACCAACTGCGTCCCGGCGACCATGACCACGGCGAGCGGCAGAATGGTCAGGAGGTTCATCGCCCGCCATCTTTCCGGCACGAGCAGGTGGGACGCTGCCGAATCCGCTGATCACCCGGCCGGTCGCACACCCCCGCCCACCACGACCCGGCCGGCCAGCAGCGCCCCGAGCAGCGCCAGCCCCGCGGTGACCACGAGCGTCGTCGTGTAGCTGGCCGGGCCCGGCGCATTTCCTGCTGCCAACACGGCCCCGGTCAGCGCGAGCACTGTCGCCGCGAAGAGGGAGTCGCTCAGTTGCAGCGACGAGCTGTTGCGGCCCTGCTCACCCGGCGCGGACAACTCCAGGGTGAGCACCGACAACGGCGGGTAGAGCAACCCCATGCCCAGGCCGGCGATCGCCCAACCGAGCACGGCGACGGCCACCGGAAGCTCGGGCCGGACGGCCAGCGCCACGGTCGCGGTGCCGACGGTGATGCAGCTCAACCCGGCTCGCGGCAGACTGGCCCGCGACGCCGGCACCGGGATCCGGCCCTGCAACCAGGAGCCCGCCGACCAAGCCAGCGCGCCGACCGTGAGGACCAGCCCGGCCGCGGTCGGCGAGAGACCTCGTTCCCGGGAGAGCATCAGCGGGATCACCACCTCGCTGCCGACGAAGGCCGCCGACGCCAGGCCACGCAGCCCCACGACGGTGGGCAGCCCTCGTGCGGCCCGAAGGAACCCGGCCGGCAGCAGGCGCGGTGCACAGACCAGCAGGCCGACCACGGCGGACGCGACAAGAACCAGGGCCGTGGCGCCGCGCTGCTGTCCCCCGATGTGCAGCAGTGCGGCACTCACCGCGGCCCCGCACGCCCAACCGATCCGTGCCGCCGCACCCGCCGGCGGGCTCGTCGCCGCACTCCGGCCCAGCGACCGAAGGCCGGGATGAATCAGCAGCCCCGCCGGCACCGCCACCGCCGGCACCGCCAGGAAGACCCACCGCCAGCCCAGGTGCTGCACGATCAGGCCGGCAACCGCCGGCCCGACCAGCGACGGTACGACCCACGCCGCCGCGAACGCCGCGAAGATCCGCCGGTGCAGGTCCGGCGGGTACGCCTGCCCGACGATCACGTACAGCGCCACCGAGAGCAGCCCGGAGCCGAAACCCTGCACGACCCGCCCGACGACCAGCGCGCTCATCACGGGGGCGGTCCCGGCGATCAGCAACCCGACCACGAACCAGGCGACGCCGTGCCACATCGGCCCCCTGGGCCCCCGCGCGTCGCACCAGATGCCGGAGACCACCATGGCCAGCACACCGGTGGCGAACGGGCCGCCGAACGCGATCCCGTAGAGCGCCAGCCCGTCCAGGCTGCGCGCGACGGTGGGCATCGCCGTGCCGACCGCCAACGCCTCGAACGCGAGGAGTGAGATCAGCGCGACGCTGCCCACCGTCATCGCGCGCAGTCGGGGTGCGAAGAGTCCCGGTGCGGCGGGTGTGGCGGTGACGGCTGTGCTCGGCATCGACCGAGCATGCGACTTCAACCCTGATTCATGTCAACCGCCCGGTGACCCGGCTCTCGTCAGGCGTCCTCCAGCGCCTCCCCGAGACCGCGCACCAGTCCGGAAAAATGCTGGTCTGCCAGCACGTGACCAGCAGTGATCACCACAGCGATCGGCCACTCGATGACCTGTAGCGCGGCGAGCACTCCGAGCCCGGCGTAGTAGACGACCTTGTCCGGTGGTGGCACCGCCACCTCACCCAGCATCGGCAGTTGCACCCGCCGGTTGTACATCGTGACGTTCTCCCGTGAACCGTTGAGATGTCGCGTCAGCGTGCTCATGCCGGCCTCCCCATGTCCGGTGATGGTCGTCGGGTTCCACGGCCCATCCCGTCCATGCGCCTGCGACGGCGGAAAATTCCGCCACTCAGGGGGCATAACGGATGGCAGGTCGGGAAGCCAGGCCGCCGGACGTCAGTGCGGTGGGAGGACGACATGGCCAAGGTCAGGACGAGCGGCAACAGGGAGCCGGGCCGGCGCCCGTCCAGCCGTACGCCTCGATGACGGCGGCGGGTCGCACTGCCGGCCGCATCCTGCCGTCCTTCGGCGTGCCGCACCTGGTCGGCGAGGCGTCCCGGTCGGTCAGTTCGGCCGCGGTCCGGCTGGCCCGGTCGGCCGGACTGACGCGGCGTCGCGTCTGGTCCCGGCCGGGCCGGCACCACATCGAGGTGCACGGCGTCTGCCAGGACGGTGGCAACCGGCTGGCCCGTCAGGTGGAGGGCGCGCTGGAGCAGATGCCCGGCGTGGCCTGGGCCCGGGTCAACGCACCCTCCGGCCGGGTGGTGGTCGCCGTTCAGACCCCCGAGCCGACGTTGCGGGACCTGATCGCCACCATCGACCGCGTCGAGCGGACCTGCGACCACGAACCCGACCCGGAGATCCCACCCCCGCACCCACCGGAGGAAGGGCCGCGCACTCCGCGCACCCTCGGCGCGCTCGCCTCGGACGCACTGGGCCTGACCATCTCGGCGGCCACCCGGATCCTGCCGTTCGCGCCGCTGCCCGGTGAGGTGGCCGGCCTGCTCTCCGCAGTGGATCTTCAGCCGAAGCTGCACGGGATACTCGGCAGACGGCTGCGCTCCGACCCGCGCGCCGACATCCTGTTTCCGCTGGCCGAGGCGGTAGTGCAGGGCTTGACCGGCCGCTGGACGGGCATCGTCCTGGACGGCGCCCAGCGGGTCGTGCAGTGGGGTGAGGACCGGGCCCAACTCTCCGCCTGGGAGAAGGCCGAACCACGGCTGACCGGAGACGCCGAACGGGCCACCGCCCGCTGGCCGGTGATCGAACGTCCGAGGCCGAAGCCGGACGGCCCGATCGAGCGGTACATCAACCGCATGCTCGCCGCCGGTGCGGCCGCAGGTGCGGCGGCGGTGCCGTTCGCCGGGCCGAAGCGGGCCACCGCGCTGGGACTGTCCGCACTGCCGAAGGCCCCGGGCAGCGGTCGTGAGGGGTACGCGGCTCAGCTTGGCCGGATACTGGCCCGGCGTGGTGTGATCGCGATGGACCGGAGTGTGCTGCGCGAACTGGACCGGATCGACACGCTCGTGCTCGACGCCGCCGTGCTCGGCTCGGACCGGGGCGTCCTGGCCGATCTGGCACCGGCCCCTGACGCCGATGTCGACCAGGTGGCCGAGCGGGCCTTCGCGTTGTTCGACCCGGACGACCCGTCCGCTTCCCGTACGGCGGACGGCTGGCGGCTCGGGCCGCTGGACCGGATGCCCGCGAACAACCTGGACGACATCCCGGACGCGGCCCGGCTGCGCTCCGCCGGCGGCCAACTCCTCGGCCTCGCCCACGGCGACCGGCTCGCCGCCCTGTTGCGGGTCGAGCCGGAACCCGCGCCCGGCGTTGACGGCCTGCCCTCGGCCGCCCGACATGCCGGCCTGCGGCTGGTCGTCGCCGGCGGCGACGAGCAGCGGTACGGATTCGCCGACGCGATACTCCCCGGCGGGGACCAGTTGGCCGAGTCGGTACGCGCGTTGCAGCGCGACGGCGCTGTGGTGATGCTGGTTTCCGCGGACCGCAAGGCACTCGGCGCGTCCGACTGCGGTCTCGGGTTCGCCGCACCGGAGGAGCTGCCGCCGTGGGGTGCGCACCTGCTGGTCGGTGCCGACCTGCGGGTGGTGGCGCTGGTGATCGAGGCGACCGGGGTGGCCCGGCGCACGGCTCAGCAGAACATCCGGCTGGCCATGGCCGGCACCGGTCTCGGGGCGCTCGGCGCGTTCACGGCCCCACCGACCCAACTGCCGCACCGGGCGCTCGTCGCTGTCAACGGCGCGGCCGGGCTGGCCTTCGCCAACGGCGTCTGGCAGGCCCGCCGGTTGCACGACCAGTCGGACACCCCGGCACCCGTGGCGACCGCCTGGCACCTGATGCCGGCCGGCACCGTGCTCGACCACCTTCGCTCCACCCCGGACGGCCTGACCAGCGCCGAGGCGCAGCGCCGACGCCACGGTTCCGGTGACAACGGCGGCGGCGCCCCCGGAAGTGGTGGGCTGCTGCGTGCCTTCGTGGACGAGTTGTCCAACCCGCTCACGCCGGTGCTGGCCGCCGGGGCGGTGCTCTCCGCGTCGTTCGGCTCACTGGTCGACGCCGCGCTGGTGGGCAGCGTGGTCGGTGGGTCCGCCCTGATCGGCGCTGTGCACGAGCGCAACACGGAGAGGTCGCTGGCGGAGCTGCTGTCGCGGTCGGCGGTGACCGCCCGGGTCCGTCGGGACGGTGCCGAGCAGGTTCTCGCCGCCGAAGACCTTGTCCTCGGGGACGTCATCGCCCTCGAACCGGGCGACTCGGTGCCCGCCGACTGCCGGGTGCTCGAGTCGGTGGGACTGGAGGCCGACGAGTCGTCGCTGACCGGCGAGTCGCTGCCGGTCGCCAAGTCCAGCCGACCGGTGGTCGCCGCCGCCATCGCCGACCGACACTCGATGCTCTACGAGGGCACCACAGTGGCCGCCGGGCACGGTACCGCCGTGGTGGTGGCGACCGGCAACGACACCGAGGCGGGGCGCAGCCTGGCGTTGGTGCGGCAGGCACCCCCCACCAGTGGGGTGGAGGCTCGGCTGGGCGCGTTGACCAGCGCCGCCATCCCGTTGGCGGCCGGTTCCGCGGTGGCGGTGGCCGGCGCTGGCCTGCTTCGAGGCGTACCCCTGGCGGAAACGGCGGCGACCGCCGCGAACCTCGCCGTGGCGTCGGTGCCGGAGGGGCTGCCGTTCCTGGTCAGCGCGGCGCAGCTGGCCGCGGCCCGGCGGCTGGCCGAGCACGGCGCGCTGGTCCGCAACCCGCGCACCATCGAGGCGCTGGGCCGGGTGGACGTGCTCTGCTTCGACAAGACCGGCACCCTCACCGAGGGCCAGTTGCTGCTGGCCGGGATCGGCGACAGCGTCGGCGACCGGTACGCCCCGCTGGACCGGTTGGACGACCGGCTCCGGATGACGCTGGCCGCGGCGCTGCGGGCCACCCCGGCCGCGAAGAACCCGGAGGAGTTGGCGTTGCAGACCGACCGGGCGGTCCGTCGGGGCGCCGGGGAGGCCGGGGTGGTGGAGCAGACCGGCGCCGCCGGGTGGCGGGCCGCCGGAGGGCTGCCGTTCGAGCCGTCCCGCGGCTACCACGCGAGCGTCGGACAGACCGATGGTCACCTGTTGTTGAGCGTCAAGGGTGCTCCGGAGACGGTGCTGCCGCGCTGTTCGTCCCGACGCATGGACGGTCGTCAGGAGCCACTGGACGACGCCGGCCGCGCGGAGCTGGAGCGGATGCTCGCCGACCGGGCCGGTGCGGGAAACCGGATCCTCGCCGTCGCGGAGTGCCCGGTGAACGACCCGAAGGTGACCGACTCCGACGTCCGAGGGCTGACCTTCGTGGGCTTCCTGGCCCTGGCGGACGGCGTCCGGGAGAGTGCAGCCCCGGCGGTACGCCGGATCCGGCAGGCCGGCGTGCACACCATCATGATCACTGGTGATCACCCGGCCACCGCCGAGGCGATCGCCGCCACCATCAGTGAACACGACGAGCAGCGGGTGGTGACCGCCGCTGAACTCGACCAGCTGGACGACGACGCGCTCGCGGAACGGTTGGCCAACACCGACGTGGTGGCCCGCTGCACCCCTGCACACAAGGTGCGGATCATCCAGGCGTTGCAGAAGTGCGGACGGACCGTGGCGATGACCGGCGACGGCGCCAACGACGCCCCGGCGATCCGGCTGGCCGACGTCGGCATCGCCCTCGGCCAACGGGGCACCCCGGCCGCCCGCGCCGCAGCCGACCTGGTGGTCACCGACGACCGGCTGGAAACCATCATCGCCACCCTGATCGAAGGGCGGGCCATGTGGTCGTCGGTGCGGCACGCGCTCAGCATCCTGGTCGGCGGCAACCTCGGCGAGATCGCGTTCAGTGTGCTCACCGCTGCCGCGACCGGCCGTTCCGCGCTCACCGGACGACAACTCCTGCTGGTCAACCTGCTCACCGACCTGGCGCCGGCACTGGCCATCGCGGTCCGGCCACCCGCGTCCGACCGGACCGACGCGCTCCTCAAGGAGGGTCCGGACACGGCACTCGGCGAGAGCTTGACCAGGGAGATCGGCCTGCGGGCGGCAGCCACCACGCTGGGCGCCACCGCGGGCTGGACGTTGGCCCGCTACACCGGACGCCGCCAGCGGGCCGGCACTGTCGCGCTGGTTTCCCTGGTCGGCACCCAACTCGGGCAGACCATCCTGGCCGGCGGCACCAGCCCGACCGTGCTGGCCTCCACGGTGGCGTCACTGGGCGTCCTGGTCGTGGTGGTGCAGACCCCGGGGGTGAGCCAGTTCTTCGGCTGCACCCCGCTCGGACCGGTGGGCTGGACCATCGGGGCCGGGTCGGCGCTCGGCGCGACCTTTGCCAACGGCGCGCTCACCAAGCTGGTGGAACGCCTCCCGGAAACCTGTCCCAGGGCCGCCGGTGGCTCCGAAGGCTGACTGGCGGCGTTCGCAGCAAAGTGCGCGATGTCCCTGAGTCATCATGATGTCCCTGAGTCATCACGCTGACCAGAATGGGATCGCCCCCGACGGGCAGCGCCGTCACCCCAAAGCCCAGGGGCGCCTACGTGCAGGTACATGTCCCCATGGGCGCCAGCGGACTGGCGGCGTCGACCGCCTGCACCGATCCCCGACGCGGTGAAAATCTGCCACGGACGCGCGATGTGAGCCTTGCTCGGCGTTGCTAGCGTCGTGGCTACGTCTCGGGGCGAACAGGTAGGACGACGCGATGGCCAGCGGCGGAACTACAGCTAGCTTGGCGAATCGCCGTGCTCGCGCGCCGATGGTCGTGATCGGCAGCGTCGTGGCGTTGGCCGCCCTCATCGCGCTGGGGTACATGCTGGGTACCGACCCGCGGGTCGGGCACGGCGGGGACGTCATCCGCGTGGCGCTGGCTCCGGGAGCCTTTCTGGTGCTGTCCTGGCTCGTCCGCCTGGTGCAGTGGTGGGGTGCCGCTCGTGCTCCCGCGAGGCGCGCCATGGTGACCGCGCATCTGGCGCAGTCGCCGCAGCCGGGAAGCGCGGGGCGGGTCACCGCTGCGGCGCACGCCGTAAGCGCCGCCGGCGGGATCGACACCAGCCCCAAGGGATACTCCGTGTGGCTGACGGTGAGCGGCCGGGGCGGGGGCGGTGTCCTGCACCAACGTGTCGTCTGGGAACCGTGGTTGCGGGAGCTGACCAGGTCGCGTCAGGCTACGGTCCGGCACGGGCCCGGCGTCAGCGTGGTCGACGTGGCCGGGTACGGGCGGCTCTGGCCGGCGAGTTTCACGCTGCGCCGTCGTCCCTACGGGGTCAGACTCATTCCGTTCCGCAAGGCCCGGGGGCTGCCGAAGAGGACCAGCCTCTCGTACGGCCGTCTGGCCTATCTCTTTCTCGTGTTGCTCGTGCCCGGCCTGGCCGACGCCCTCGCCCACGGTATGTGGGCGCTGATCGGGTGGTGGGCGGCGTACCTCGTCGCCCTGATGGCCGCCACCGGAGCCTGGTTCGGCACCATCCCGCCCGGCGTGCGTTGGGAAGCAGCCCCTCGGGGCCACGCCCCGACGACCTCCTGACCACGGACGCGATCGAGCGAATTGAGGGCTTCGGTCCAGACCTCGACGCCGGCCCAACCGGGTCGCCGGCAGCAGGACTGAACAGGAAAGTGCTGGTGGAGCCCAGGGGACTCGAACCCCTAACCCCTGCCTTGCAAAGGCAGTGCTCTGCCAGTTGAGCTAGGGCCCCGCGAATTGCGCGACGATTGGCGCGGCGCGAGCGTCAGCGCAGGTCGGGCGCGGTGGTCGCCTCGTGCCACAGGGCACGCTCGTCGTTCGACGCCTTGATCTTGTTGAACACGACGGCGGCCACACCGACGACGCCAGCCAGAATCAGCAGCTTCTTGAACATGGGGCGACCCCTCGCGCTCGACTACCGTCGGACGACATGCGGTGGGGCTAGATGGAATCGAACCATCGACCTCAGAGTTATCAGCTCTGCGCTCTAACCGACTGAGCTATAGCCCCGCGTTGCGACGAGCAAGATTAACCCATCCGCTCCGCCGGCCCCAAATCGGGGGTCCGGCTTGCGAGCCAGGCCCGTCGCCGCCTGCAAAACCTACCCGGGTACGGGACGCCGGAGCGACCGCTTTCCGCGGTGCCCCGGCGTCCCGGTCGTTCAGTCCCGCTCGGCGAGGGTCAGCTCGATGCCGCCGACCAGGTCGGCGCAGACGTTGTAGACGAACGCGCCAAGGGTGGCCAGTGCGGTGAACAGCACCACATTGACCAGGCCGATCAGCGCCGAGCTGAGGATCACGCCCTTGGCGGTGATCTGGAAGCCGCTGGTGCTCTGCCCACCGCCGGCGTTGACCAGATCGCTCAGGCTCTCGTTGACGCTCTGGAACACACCCATCGCGTCCAGCGCCAGGTAGAGCACCGAGGTGGCCACCACCACGACGATGAAGAGCACCACCGACACCGCGAATGCGAACTTCATCACGGACCACGGGTCGATCCGCTTGAGGTTCAGCCGGGCCCGTCGCGGTCCGCGGGAGGCGGCCGAACTGACCGACGTACGCGCCGCACGCACCGCGTCACCGACGCGGGCTGCGCCGACGGCGGACGCGTTGCCGATCCCCGGTGGCAGGCCACCGCCGCTGGCCGGGCGGCCGGCGGCGGCGGTGGCGGTCGCCCGCCCCGCGTCCGGCTGTGGCTGGGTCATCCCGGGTGTGATCCGCGGCTGGGTGCCGGTGGACCCGCTTGACGCCGCCTGACCGGGCCGGAGACCGATCGGCTGGGTGGTCGTCGGACGTGCCGGGGGTGCCGCCGCCGGACCCGGAGGATTGGCGGCGGCCGACGTCGGCGCCTCGGCGCTGGACGCCTCGGTCTTGTCGCCGGACTCGCCGTCCTCGCCCGGTTGCTCCGGCGGGGGTGTCATACCTGGAGCCCTGGTGAACTTCGGGGCAGGCGCGTCGGCGGGGACCGTCGCCCGGCCCACGGCCGCGCGGCCGGTCGCTGGTGTGCCGCCCTTGGCGGCCTCCTCGTCGACCGGTTTGGCCGAGGTCCCCGTGTTCCCCGACTTCGCCTGTGTCTCCGTCATTCAACTAGTCCTGTTCGTCAGGCTCGTCGGCATTGCGAGCAATCGCCACGATAGTCACGCCGTCCGGGAGGTCCATCAGCTTGACCCCCATTGTGTTCCGGTCACGTGTACGCCGTACAGGCTTCACCGGAGTCCGAATGACACCACCGTTGCTGGTGATCGCAAACAGCTCGTCGTCCGGATCGATCACCACAGCGCCAACCAGACCACCGCGCCGTTCGGTGATCTTTGCAGTCAACACGCCCTTACCTCCCCGGCCCTGCACCGGGTATTCCTCGATCGGGGTCCGCTTCGCGTATCCCCCGTTCGTGGCCACCAGAACGTCCAGACCATCCCGCACGACCTCCATGGCGAGCAGGACGTCGTCGTCCGTGAAGCGCATGCCGATCACACCGGAGGTGGCCCGGCCCATTGGCCGCAACGCCTCGTCCGAGGCGTTGAACCGGATCGCCTGTGCCTTCTTGGAGACCAGCAGCAGGTCGTTCTCCGGCGCTACCAGCGCAGCACCGACCAGCTCGTCCTCATCGCGCAGGTTGATCGCGATGATGCCGCCGGAACGGTTGGAGTCGAACTCCTCGAGCCGCGTCTTCTTCACCAGGCCGTTCTTCGTGGCCAGTACCAGATAGGGGGCTACCTGGTAGTTCGGGATCTCAATGATCTGCGCGATCTGCTCGTCGGGTAGGAAGGCGAGCAGATTGGCCACGTGTTGGCCCTTGGCTACCCTACTGGCCTCCGGCAACTCGTACGCCTTGGCCCGGTAGACGCGGCCCTTGTTCGTGAAGAACAGGATCCAGTCGTGGGTCGAGCAGACGAAGAAGTGGCTGACGATGTCGTCCTGCCGCAGCGTGGCGCCGCTGACGCCCTTGCCGCCGCGCCGCTGCGAGCGGTACAGATCGACCTTGGTCCGCTTGGCGTACCCGGTGCGGGTGATCGTGACGACCACGTCCTCGCGGGCGATGAGGTCCTCCATCGAGACCTCGCCGTCGAACGGGATGATCTGCGTCCGGCGGTCGTCGCCCCACTTGGAGACGATCTCGCCCAGTTCCTCCGAGACGATCTTCCGCTGCCGCTCGGGCTTGGCGAGGATGTCCTTGAGGTCGGCGATCTCGATCTCGAGCTTCGCCAGGTCGTCGATGATCCGCTGCCGCTCCAGGGCGGCGAGCCGGCGCAGCTGCATGTCCAGGATCGCGGTCGCCTGGATCTCGTCGATCTCCAGCAGCCGGATCAGGCCCTGTCGGGCGTCGTCCACCGTCGGAGAGCGCCGGATCAGGGCGATCACCTCGTCCAGCGCGTCCAGCGCCTTGCCCAGGCCCCGCAGGATGTGTGCCCGCTCCTCGGCCTTGCGCAGCCGGTACGCGGTCCGCCGGCGGATCACGTCGATCTGGTGCTCGACGTAGTAGCGGATGAACTGGGCCAGGTTGAGCGTGCGCGGCACCCCGTCGACCAGGGCCAGCATGTTGGCGCCGAAGGTCTCCTGGAGCTGGGTGTGCTTGTAGAGGTTGTTCAGCACGACCTTGGCGACCGCGTCGCGCTTGAGCACCAGGACGATGCGCATGCCGGTACGACCGGAGGACTCGTCGCGGATGTCGGCGATCCCGGCGAGCTTGCCCTCCTTGATCAGCTCGGCGATCCGCTCGGCGAGGTTGTCCGGGTTGACCTGGTAGGGCAACTCGCTGACGACCAGGCAGGGGCGGCCCCGCTTGTCCTCCTCGACCTCCACCACGGCGCGCATCCGGATCGAGCCGCGACCGGTGCGGTACGCGTCCTGGATCGCGGTGGTGCCGACGATCAGGCCGTAGGTGGGGAAGTCCGGGCCCTTGACGATGCCGAGCAGAGCTTCGAGGGTGGTCTCCTCGTCCTCCTCCGGGTGCTCCAGGCACCACTGGACCGCCGCGCCGATCTCCCGCAGGTTGTGCGGGGGGATCTTGGTGGCCATGCCGACCGCGATGCCCTCGGAGCCGTTCACCAACAGGTTGGGGATCCGCGACGGCAGGATGGTGGGCTCCTTGGCCCGGCCGTCGTAGTTGTCCTGGAGGTCGACGGTGTCCTCGTCGATGTCCCGCAGCATCTCCATGGCGAGGGGGTCGAGCTTGCACTCGGTGTATCGCATGGCGGCGGCCGGGTCGTTACCCGGCGAGCCGAAGTTGCCGTTGCCGTCGACCAGCGGGTAGCGCAGCGACCAGGGCTGCGCCATCCGGACCAACGCGTCGTAGATCGCCGAGTCGCCGTGCGGGTGGAACTGACCCATCACGTCACCGACGACGCGGGAGCACTTCACGTAGCCGCGGTCCGGGCGGTAGCCAGAGTCGAACATCGCGTAGAGGATCTTGCGGTGGACCGGCTTGAGGCCGTCCCGGACGTCCGGCAGCGCGCGACCGACGATGACGCTCATCGCGTAGTCGAGGTAGGAGCGCTGCATCTCCACCTCGAGCCCGACCGGTTCGATCCGGTCGTGCGCGACCACCGCGGCGATGGCCTCGGCGGGAACCTCTGGCTCGTTCGGTGTGGACTCGGGCGAATCAGTCACTGTGTACCCTTATCAGACTCAGAGTCGTTTTCGTGCTGTGGATAACGGCTGTGGATACCGGCCAAGCTGTGGATAACTCTGTGGACCGGGGGGGCGGGGGCGCGGCTGCCCCCCCCGGCCCGGCCCCCCCCGCCTTAAACACGGACCCCCCCGGCCGGGGCGTGGGCGGGGGGTTAGACCCGCGCGCCGCGCCGCCCACCCCCCACCAAAAAC